>CAZYHJ010000001.1:0-94577 GCA_964646645.1 uncultured Saprospiraceae bacterium
CCGCAGGTACTGTTTGTGGTTTGAAATGTAACTGAAAACGTACATGGTTCTTCGTCTTCACCATTGTAGACCAGCAGATAGGTTCCAATACCCACTGCCACGACTCCACCTACGACCGGTAACCACGGAAAGGGCGCGTTGTCAACAAAGGGGTAGCCGGGTTTCATGCGAACGTCTGTGAGATCTATATCATCCCACGGTTGTGGGATCATGGACGCTGGCTCTGTATATGAAACTGAAGGATCGAAACTTTCACTTGTCACCGATTCTACAATCCTAACCGGCCATTTCTCGTCGGCGGCTACTTTTTGTCCTAAAGACGCTCGTTTAAGGTTGGAAAAACCCTTTATTTTGCCCGTACTTTTTTGCAGTATGGGTCGTCCCCTGGTATCTTTTGACCACGATGCAACATTTGTTCTTTGTCCTCCAGGTTTGTCTTGATCCGGATCGTCTTTATAATATATATTCACTGTCTTCCCCTCCGCAGCATAACCATCGACGACCACGGCGTGTCCTCCTTGGCGTCTAAGGCGTCCTTTTTCTGCCGGATAATAATAACCGAAACTTAATTCAACATCTTCTCCGTCATCGATTTCATTCATCAACCAACCCACATCCGGATAGACACCCTCCTTTCCGTAATTGGTAGCCGTACTGTACGGATAGACTTCGGATTTCAGGGGTGTTTCGGGATTGGCTGCTTTGTGTACGGATTGATACTTAACCTTTATGGGTAGTTTTAAAGAATCAACAAAGGATAGCTTGCCCTTAATAAAATCTGATACGACAACACCATCAAACTTTTCATCAATTCGCATCAGACGTTTAAGTAACTCAAGATTGGCTCTCAGGTCTTTTGAAAGCTTGGCCATTTCGGGGTGTTTCTTTCCTAGCCAATACATGCTGTTAGCGGTAGCGGCGGGCCAGCATGCATTAATATCCGATGGTGGCAAGCCGCTTCTTGCGGAATCAGGTACCTTTCTGTCCCTTATTTTTCTTGGTGTACCATCTGGGTGAAAGTCTGAAGGAGGTGTAGGGTAAAATCTGGATGCATCCAGATCTATATTTGGAAGGTCCCTTCCTCTCCGCACCATTCTCAGGCCATCTACATCATAAATTTCTACTTCACCGTCTCCCGTTTCGGCTTGCATCAGTGCTGGCGCTTCGTCCGCAACGCCGGAGGGAACGAAGTATACGCAGTGCGATGGGGTAAGCAAAACACTTTGCTGAGGCACAAATTGCTCTTCATTCACTGGCGAAGGACCTGTGCTTATTTCACACAACATCTGATCGTATAGCGGGCCAAATGAAGATACATCAAGCAGATAGGACTCAACGCTGACAGATGGTTGTGAAAGTAAAAATCCGTCACCCATAAAAATATATAATCCCGAATCTGCCGGGTTTGAAATTCTAAGGGCGAACCTTTCGGTTTGAAACTGGGGTTGTATTTCAAGGGTCAGATAAGCATCGGTATAATGAGGTATTTCAGGACCGGCCAGATAAAATATGGGCTCAAATTTCACTCTTGATATCCTTGTTTCTCCGGGCAACGATCCCCATTGCTCAACTTGCTCAGGAGAAATAAGTCGCAATGAAACCCGCCAACCCTGAATTAAGTTTTTTATCCATTGACTATCTTTTTCGTCATAGAAAATTTTCTGAACCGCCTGATCCAGATTTTTATCAGGACTTCTGTTGAGATGAGATTCAACAAGCGACTTTGTTCTATTCAGGCCTTGAACCTTATCGGCGTCGATATATGGATCCAATACATCAATTACGTTTTGGATCTCAATCGCGAGTTTTTGATTGATCGCTGATGATGCTTCCTTTGTCTCTGTTTGCGCAAACGTATGACTGATGCTTGATAAAAATATCAACACATTGCACAGAGCCGTGATTGATCGTTTCATGTGTTTGTTTTAATGGTGTATTACCCGCTCGTGGTTAATTTAAGCCTGGATGTATACAATTCACTGCAATCGAATTGTGGACCCACACATCAGTTCGCCGTGACAAAATTCAACTGAATATATTTCGCACACAGCCGCTTCTGACAATCCTCAAGCTGGCAGTAAGCCTTGATGCGGAGCTTTTGGAAAACTGCCTTTGAGTTATAGCCCTCATCCTTTGTCTTTAAAGCAAAAGAATACTCCGTTCCGTCTGCATTAAACGATTTATTGGAATGCTGACAATTACTATTCTCCGAAATTTCGCCCGCCGGATCATTGGCCATTTCTATGTCCACCTTTCCGGGACGTGTTTCATCCGGGTCTGTGTAGTTCGGACTATTGGAATTTGTACTCTCCGCGGGATAAAATGGACATGGCGCATCATTACATGCGCAGTTGGGTCTGATGTTGGTGATTTTGATGTCCAGCGAATCTCCGAAGGCAAAATCCGTAATGGCGATTTTAGGAGAATTGGGTGTGGTGTGCGTAGCTGCATGAACTACATCCACACCCCGCTTCACTTCAACATCATAAGAAATGTTTATACACTTGCATGCCGGAACTGAAATGGTAGCCAATACTGTCGGATCCAGATCAATGCCCGGACTGGTCTCGCTGATCACCTTGGCTTCAACACCTACCGCGGTAAACACATCCCAGAAATCATCAATCCCGCTGTCCAGTTTTTCTTTCTGTTCTTCGGGCAATGTGGTGACTGCCTTACCGGAATTATCTTCATACTGTTCGTACACCTTTTCCTTAAACGCAGGTTTTTCATACGTATCCTCTGATATCCCTGCTGTGTATATCCAGATGACTTGCTGGACAGAAGATTGAATCTGCTTTGGTGGATCAGGAGAGAACGGTGTGGTCAATATGCCCGACTCCGTTATCGATTCCGCAGCGGCCTCTACTTCTTCCATGACTTTGGCAATGACTGGTGCATAAACCGTAGGGTCATCATTAGGATCAAGCGTGCCGCCCACCGGTACGTCTGTTCCGGGCCATGTAATAATGATATCCGGCTTATGATCTGGTGGCGATGGTGTAAATCCAGGAGTATTTATGATGTCCGGAATGTTTTCAGGCACGAACGGTGGAACTGGCGTTGTAGAAATCAAATCAATTGGACCGCCCGGGATTGGCGACTCAGGAATCCCTACAGGAATCCATTCCTCCATCGGAGGCATAGCTGTGCCATTGGGAACCGGGGGCGTGTGTACATCGGCACAATACCCTTCGACGGGTATAGTCGTGGTGCCCGGATAAATCAATGTTGAAGGTATCCTGCCGATATAGGGTTGATACTGCCCGTCTGATGGGATATACACGGTCTGCCCGGCAATATCCAACGGAGATTGCGTAGGATTAACCACATTGAGATCCGCGATATGACCCGTAGTGCGACCGGTGCCCTTCGCTGTTACAGTCAGCATCGTGTGTTGGAGCTCGGGCATGAGGCGGTCAAGAAGCTGCTTCTTTCTTTTAAATTCATCGGGAGGCATTCCTTTGCCATCAAATTCCCGATAGAGATTATTGAGCTTTTGTATGGGGTCTTGCGTAGGGTTGGTCAGTATGGACTGCCGAAGCTGCTCAAGGAATTGTTTATCCTGGGGATACTTTTTTAAATGATCAAGTATGGCCCTGAAGTTCTGGTTCCTTGTTAACTCTTTTGTGAAATCTTTGTCTGGCAGACCGTTGGCCGCTCTCAGCAACTGCTCAATGTAATCGGCCATCTTTTGCGCTGAAGACTGATTTTCCGCCTGAATTTTCTTGAGTTTGGCTTCAGCCATTGCTGCATCTTCTTTAGCTTTAGCTGCATCAGCTTCCGCCTGTTCAACAGGTGTTTTCTGTGGCGATGGAGGCTGGGCTGGTGGTTGTCCGATTTGCTGACTCCACAATGTGGTGTGGCCCAAACAAAATACCAGGATCACAAAATTGAAAATAGCATTGGCTGATCTCCGCTTCATGGCATAGATTTTTAAGTATACCCTAATTCCATTTCTATCCGAAATGGCTGATCATGGGATGATCTTATTTTGGTATGCGTTGTTCTTTTGTCTCGCTAACGGGACCGAACAACGCCGGATATTTTTTAATCTATGGCGGTATTCTTAACGTCTGTTGGCCTAATATACTATAAATTTCGCATTTTCACCCACAAACGGAATAAGGAAATACATACCATGAACGTTTCCCCCTTCCTTCACACTAACAAAATCACACCCTATGCCCTTTGCCCGCTTTCTTCTTCTTTCTTCCCTCTTCATTCTTCTCTCTTCCCTTTTTTCTTCCTGCCAGGTTGGCCGCTTTGTGGCCTACAACGTTGCCGACATCAACGATTATAAAAAATTTCCCTCAAGACCCCTGGAGCGTGCAGATCATGCTTTTGAATTTTATGATGATGGCCGCAAACTGGATTCCATGAAAGCCACCGTAAAAGGCAAAAAAATATCGTTTGATGAATTCCAGGAAAAAAATAAAACGGTAGGTTTTCTGATCATCAGAAAAGACAGCATTCTCTACGAGCGCTATTTCAAAGGATATGATCGCACCAAAGTTGTGCCTTCCTTCTCCGTGGCTAAATCTGTCATCTCCATCCTGATCGGTTGCGCGATCGAAGACGGATATATTTCGTCCGTGGATGAATCGATCACAACCTATATTCCGGAGCTCTCCGAAAGAGGGATGGACAAGGTCACGATCAAACATCTGTTGCAGATGACTTCGGGGATTAAATTCAGTGAAAGCTATATCAATCCCTTTGGCCATGCCGCCGCCTACTATTATGGCAGAAATCTTCGCAAACAAATATTTAAAATGAAACTGAAAGAGGAACCCGGAACGAAGTTTCATTATAAAAGCGGAGACACTCAAGTGCTCGGTCTCCTCCTGGAGCGCGCTTTGAAAACTAAAACCATTACAGATTATCTGCAGGAAAAAATCTGGACGCCTCTCGGCATGGAATACGATGCATCGTGGAGTATCGACCGTAAAGAGAATGGTCTTGAAAAAACATTTTGCTGCCTAAATGCCGTGGCTTTGGATTTCGCCAAAATCGGTCGCCTCTATCTCAATGACGGGAATTGGAACGGCCGGCAAATCGTGCCGGAAACATGGGTCAGGGAATCTATCCGCCGGGATACCTCTGATGGAAGTGCCGCACATTATCAATACCAGTGGTGGCTCGTCAGTGATCAGGGCGATTATATGGCACAGGGGATCCTGGGACAGTATGTGTATATTCATCCGGAAAAAGATCTCATCATCGTCCGTCTCGGAAAGAATTACAGTAATGTGGGGTGGAGCAATGTATTTACGTCGATCGCCTCGGCATTTCCTGATACAGAAAATTAGAATGACCCCAATCGTCTATCCGTTTGATCCGCTTTAAGGCATACTTCGTCCACACGTCATTTCCTATCTTTATACCTTCATCCCCCAATCCTGATTATTCATGACTGCATTTCTTCGTCTTAATTTTTGCCTCGGCCTCCTCCTTGCCTTTTCTTTTTCGCTCGAGGCTCAGTTTCAAAAAGTTCGCCCTACCGGCACAGCGGAACGCACAGAAAACGCCGCTATTGTATCTCCGGCGATGACCACGCCTTTGTTTAAGTCCATCGATCATGAAACACAAAATGAAAAGTGGGCCGTCAGCGTAAAATCAAGGTCGTCCCGAAAACATTACGCGCCTGGTGTTGCCGAAATCAAGCAAGCCAAACTACAGGAGAAATTAAAAAGCTACACAGGCCCTGAAGATGAATTTGAATCCAGCCGCGCTTTACTTCCAAAACTCGGCATCAATTTCGAAGCCAACTGGTCGCTCGAAAGCACCCCGCCGGACAATACGATCGCCATTGCCAACAATGGAAATATCGTGACCTGCAATAACGATGGAATAGAATATTACAATGGTTCGGGCACTTTTCTTTATTTCGATTTCTGGACCGATTTTATTGATGACAATACGCTCAATTCCTCCTTCTTTGATCCAAAGGTGATTTACGACAGCGGCGCCGATCGTTTTGTTCTCATCCTCCTTCACGGTTCCAACGCCAACACATCCCGGGTCCTGGTATGTTTTTCAAAAACCAATAACCCCATGAATGGCTGGTGGATCTATACCCTCACCGGTAATCCGCTTGATAATGATTGCTGGTTTGATTATCCGGGCCTCGGTGTGTCGAACAATGAAATTTACATCACGGGCAATCTCTTCCGCACCAGCTTTAATCAGGCTGTGATCTACCAGATCCCTAAAGCAGCCGGGTATGCCGGTGGGACGCTGGATTGGCAATTCTGGTCCGGCATCACCGAAGATCCATACGAAGCGTTTACCATTATTCCAGCCTCCTACGGACATCAAGGCAACTATGGCCCGGGCATCTATCTCGTCTGCAATGAATCCTCCGGTGATTCGAGAGTGCGACTGTTTGACCTCACGGATGATATGTCAGGGTCCCCACAACTCGTCAGTTATACCGTACCCGTTGATGCTTATAGCCCCGCCGCTAACGCATACATGAAGGGATCAAACGACGAACTGGACAACGGAGATTGTCGTGTTCAAAATGCATTTTATCTCAATGGTATTCTGCATTACATTTTTCACTCCGATATCGGTGAAGGCTGGAATGGCATTCACTACAACCGCATGGATGTAGCAGATATTTTCAATGTCACCTCTACGCTTGGTCTGGTGGGTTCGTTTGATTACTCCTATCCTGCAGTAGTCTCTTTTTCAACATCTACTTCCAATCCATCGGTCATGGTGGCGTTCCTCCGAAGCTCTGAGGATATCTATCCCGAGGTTCGCATTGTCAATTGCGATCAACAAATGGATTGGTCTCCCTCTGTGCTCATCAAATCCGGAGAAACGTTTGTTGATTTTCTCAATGATGATGAACGCTGGGGCGATTATACCGGTATAGCACGCAAGCACAACAGCGGTGATCCGCGCATCTGGGCCGCAGGATGTTATGGCGGCAACATCTCCTCTCAAAACACATTCAACACATGGAAAACCTGGGTGGCGGAAATTGAAAGCGGAGGAACCGTAAGCACAGATGAAAATATCAGCACCAAGGAAATCAGTGTCTTTCCAAACCCGGCTTATGATTTTATCAACATAGTATTTGATGTCGATCAGCGCGAACCTGTGACCATCGATCTGGTAGACATGAACGGCCATATCCTGCGTACGTTATACCATGATACGCCCCGCGCGGGAGAAAACAGATTGACGTTTAATAAAAACGTTCTTGCCTCCGGCACCTATATCGTTTCCATTCACACCCAAACCCGTATCCTGAAAAATGAAACTATTATTATTGCTGATTAGCATCACGCTGCTCTCGACTTCCGCTTCCACCTGTAATAAATCTGCTTCGGCTGAAACGACGACCAACGCCGTAGATTCCCTCTCCGCCATTCCCGATACCATGCACACTGATACCACCGTCACTTCCGGAGACCCTCAATCCCCTTCCTCCAATACAACGCCTGTGGATAGCCTTTCGAAAGAGGTAAAATCACAATCCTCTGGCACCAAACATGAGGCCCCAAAACACGATAGCCCAAACCAGGAAAAGGTGGATAGCATTAAGGCATCGAAAAAGAAAAAGAAATAATAAATTATTCCCGTAGAGACGCGATTTATCGCGTCTGTTTCTGTTGTATTCAATTAGATCATGATTTTACAGAGACGCAATTTGTATATCAACACGATTTATTTGTAGAGACGCGGTTTGGATTACCGCGATTTTGATGTGAGACGCGATTTGTATCATCACGATTTATATGTAGAGACGCGATAAATCGCGTCTCTACATATAAATCCGAATGGCATTACATCGCGTCTCTACATATAAATCTAAATGGCATTGCATCGCGTCTCTACATATAAATCTAAATGCCATTACATCGCGTCTCTACATATAAATCCGAATGGCAGTACATCGCGTCTGTTTCTGTTGTATTCAATTAGATCATGATTTTACAGAGACGCGATAAATCGCGTCTCTACAACGGTAAAATTCTAAATTCCGTTCTCCGGTTTTTCCTTCGACCTTCCGGCGTGGCATTGTCCGCAATCGGTTGTGTTTCACCCAAACCAACATAGGTCAATCGGGTGGCCTCTATACCGCGTCCGATAAGGTATTGATATACGGCCTTTGCGCGGTCTTCACTGAGCACTTGATTTGTAGTCTCATCTCCGACATTATCTGTGTGTCCGCGTATTTCAATTTTCATTTCCTTGTTGTTGCGCAAGGTCCACACTAATTTATTCAGCTCTGTATCCGATATAGGTAATAGCGCCGCGCTGCCGGTTTCAAAGAAAATATTTTCAAGCACTATGACCCTTTCTTCTGCCGCAGCGATGGGTATCAAACTGATCCTGATTTCACGCACCGCGGAGGTGTCTGCGTCAAGATGCGTTGAGTGCAGCAAATAGCCCTCCGCAGAAACAATGACTCCGTAGGTTTTTCCCTTTGCCGTAACAGCAGCGATGTTTCCTTCCGGGTCGGTGTATTGAGAATATCTCACAGTGTCCTTTTGATCCGTCTCAAAGATTTCCAGTCTTGCTCTCACCGGTGCGCCGCTTTGACTGTCTGTGATATTGGCACGCAAGGCCTGCAGGTGAGCAGACCGGAATGGTTGTGGCATCAAAAATGAATAGAGGTCGTTCTTATTTTTTTCTGTCATGCGGGTCAGGATCGCATGTACGCCATCCGGATGTAATGTCAGTGCTCCTTCATCGCCTCCTGTATTAATCGGCGAACCAAGGTTAACGGGCTTCTCCCATTTTCCTGTGATGTCTCTTTTGGACATATAGAGGTCGTAGCCGCCGAGACCCTCCTGGCCGTCCCGCATAAAGTACATGGTCTGACCGTCAAAATGAATGAACGGACTTTCTTCGTTGTTGACCGTATTGATCACGTCACCTGCGTTGATGGGATTGGACCATTTGCCTGGACCGATCTGGTAGACATACCAAATGTCCTTTCCGCCCTTTCCGCCCGGACGACTGCTGACAAAAAACAACGTCAATCCATCCAACCCAAAACACGGCTGACCATCCCAGGAGACGCTATTGAAAGCCGGACCCATGTTTACCGGTGTGATCCATTGCCCTTTTTGTTTAAAAGAAAGATACAGATCACAACTCCCATAACTATCCTGGCGATTGCAAGAAGTAAAGATGATGTATTTACCATCCGGAGAAATGGCATGCGCGCCTTCGTTTTGTGGTGTGTTGTGCGGAAAATCTTCAATTCGCCAAAGTCCCGCTGTGGTATCAAACGATGCGAAAAAAATATCTTCCTGATCAAACACCAGTCTTGTAAAAATCATTTGCTGCCCATCCAATGTCCATCGTCCGAGGGATTCATGATTTGGCGTGTTAATATCCTCATCAAAAGATGTAAAAGTTATATCGCTGGTCGTTTGCCACAATGCTTTTTTATCATTTAAGGCCTTTGCTCCATTTGTTGCCTTCATTAAAAGCTGATCATCCGATGGTTTTTTACGCGCAACGGCTTCATAACATTTCAATGCACGTTCGGGTTGGTTGATCTCTTCATAGATTCTTCCAAGGGTATACAACTCCTGCAACTGTGATGCAGTGTCTATCGCCAATGAAGCTTCAAGCTGCCTTGCGGCTTCTTCTTTTTGTCTGGAGGTATAGTAGATGCGGCTGAGTTCCTTTCGTGGAGCCGTCCAGGTGGGATATTTCTTGATGAGTTCCTCTATAATGGTGATGCTCTCTGTCTGCTGACCGCCCTTGTATTGTAATATGGCTTCCTCTAATTGCTTTTCTGCTTTCTCGGGAATATTTGGCGGTGTGTATGTAGATTGAGCCCGGCTCATCTGGCCGGTAAGCAATATGCAAAGCGTTACGCCACAAGTAAGAATCCACTTCATGCCAACAATATCGTCAGAATGTATAACAACGCCTGAGTCGCTTCCGGTGGTATTTACCCGCAGTTAATGGTTTGTGTTTTACCATAGCGGTTGGAGGTGAACTGGCACCCATATATCCTGGTGGGTTGCTCCAGTCACGAATGGGACCCGGGTCTGGAGATACCTTTTTGGGAGCTGACGATATGAGTACTACGGAACTGTCTGCTGCTGTTTCGTTGCCCAACTTATCAATCCCAACAGGAAATATTTGTAATGAAGCCACCGAGAGGACGTCAGCTTTGGTGGTGTCTTTAGCGGAAAAGGAGGGTCCTGCTGATGGCAGCGCAGACTGGCCATACATGCTTGTACAGATAAATTGAAAAAAGATGATCAGGCAAGCAAAAGCCTTCATCGTTGAAAATGGTTTGGTGTTCCGGCATCTAATAACCAAAAGGATGCCAATATGAATGGTGCCCTGCTTTGTATACTCCTTTAAAGGGTCGGGGGCAACTAAATCTAACTCAACATCGTCTTCACGACCGCAGAAATGGTCTTGCCATCTGCTTTTCCTGCAAACTCCTTGGATGCCTCTGCCATGACCTTGCCCATATCTTTCATAGTGGTTGCTCCGATCCTGTCCATTATGCCTTTAACGGCCACTTTTAGTTCGTCTTCCGTCATCTGTTTTGGCAGGTACCGCATGATCACTTCAATTTCCTCCCGCTCTACTACGGCCAGGTCTTCGCGACCTTGCTTTTCATAGATATCCAGCGAGTCCTGGCGCTGCTTCACCAGCTTCTGCAGCAATGCGATTTCACCCTCCGCGCTGATTTCACTGCCCGCGCCAGAGGTGTTGTATAGCAATATGGCTGACTTGATGGCCCTGATGCCGCGTAAAGCTACCTGGTCCTTGGCCTTCATGGCCGTCTTGAGGTCTTCGTTGATCTTATGCTCTAATGACATATTTCTTGTTGTTTTGTGCGATCAAAATTAAAGAGTATTTACCAATTAAAACGACGGCTTAATATTCCATGCACCAATAGCCGCCCCTTTATGCTTTTCTTTTTGCTGTCTTTATCGATATTCTCTTCCTTTTTTTAGTATTTTGTATAACCGCTTTTTCTCACGTCTCACGTCTCACTCCCTTCCTTTCTTCACTTTTCAATTTTCACCTTTCACTCTTCATTCATTCCCTAACTTCGTTGGGGATCGGACACAAATTGTTGTGCCCCTTCTTCATTCTTCACTCTTCATTCTTCATTTAACTATGGCATGGTTCATCCTCATTCTCGCAAGCCTCTTCGAAATCGGCTTTGCCATTTCCCTCGGTAAACTCAAAACCGCCACCGGCACAGACTTTCAACTGTGGTTTGGTGGATTTGTGGTCTGCCTGGTCCTGAGCGTGTTTCTGCTCTATAAGGCAACGATGACCTTGCCTGTAGGAACAGCTTATGCGGTCTGGACAGGATTGGGCGCGGTGGGCATTGTGCTGGCAGGGATTTTTCTGTTTAAAGAACCCGCTACCTTCTGGCGCATGTTTTTTATAACGACGCTCATTATGTCTATTGTAGGATTGAAGTTTGTTTCCTGACAGCTAAGAGTGAGTGGTGAGTTATAAACCTATAATCTCATAAACCTCTCACGATTCACGTCTCACGATTCACGACACCCCACTCCCTGCTCGCTGCTCTCTGCTCTCTGCTCCCTGCTCACTATTTCCGTCAATCACGCATCAGTATTTGACCCGGCTTTGCTCCGGCTCTAGTTTTGACGCAAAAAAAATCATGCGCTACATTCTTATTCATTGCTATGTATTGATCTCATTCGGATTTCTTTCGGCCCAAAATGTGGGCATTGGTACTGAAACGCCCACTCAAAAACTTGATGTGAATGGTGGACTTCGAATCGGCACAACGAACACCGCCAACCCGGGAGCCATACGCTGGAATGAAACCAAGAGTGATTTTGAAGGATATAATGGCGTGACCTGGGTCAGCCTGACTGGAGGAAAGGGGAAGTGGGGGGATCAATCTTCGTATTCAATAGAAAATAGTGGTACTCAGACATATCTTGTCTATAGTCAGAACCCATCAATAGACTTTGGGTGGAATATCGATGCGTTGGGAGAATGGCTGGTTGTCGGATGTCCCAGGGATGGTGTTCCGGGGAATCAGAACTTATTTGCTGCTGGAAGCATAAGGCTATTCAAACGCAATGCAGATGCATGGATTTTACACGGTAATGTTGCGTTTGATCCGGATGCACAGACTAATGATTTATTTGGGCACTGTGTTGACATGACACAAACTCATATCATAGCGGGGGCCCCTTTCGCAGATATGCCCAGTTCGGTTGAACAAGGAAAAGCCTATATCTACACCTATGCTCCTAACCTTGTCCTACAAGCTACATTGATTGCCTCAGATGCAGGGGCTCATGACTATTTTGGATTCAGCGTATCTGTTGATGGCGATTATGCGGCTGTTGGTGCACCCGGGAATGAAATCCTGGGAGCAATTGGTGTAGGCCGGGTATACATCTATATGAGAACCGGAACCACCTGGAATCAGACTTTTGTATTATCCCCTTCAGATTATGTAGCCTATGATGGTTACGGGACTACGGTAAAACTCTGGGGAGACTATCTCGCTGTTGGAACACCAAATAAGAAAGTCAATGGACTCACGTATGCCGGAAAGGTCTATGTATACAAACGTAATGGATCCAGCTGGACACTCATTCAGTCACTGACTTCTCCAGAAGTTCAAAGCAATGAACGTTATGGTCAGGAAATTGAAATGTATGATCACAAACTCTTTATTGGTGCTCCTGATAATGTCAGCGGACCAACAGATGGCCCCGGTAAAATTTACAACTATCTTTTGGCAGGTAACACCGTCACCTATGAAACCACCCTTACGTCTTCGGATGGCAAATCGGGAGATGGCTTTGGTTCAGCAATTGATTTTCTGGACAATACCCTGTTGGTAGGTGCTCCCTCCGCAAATGACGGTGCTTCGACAGGCGTTGGCAAAGCATATGTGTTTAAATTGCAAAACAACCAATATGTAGAGGAAGCAAAGCTGAGTTCGTCCCGCAAAGAAATAGCGATGGCATTTGGAAGATCTGTATCGCTCGTCCCTGGATTTGCCATTATATCTGCTCCAAAAGCCGATCTGCCAGGTGCTGAGGACAATGGACAGGTGCTTTTCTTCAAAAATCACTAATAAGGGGATATTACGCTATCGTATTCCGTTGGTTGTTTGTATTGACAGTAGAGACACGATTGATCGCGTGTCTCTTTCGTATTCCGTTGTCAATACAAAAAAGTAGAGACGCGATTGATCGCGTCTCTACTTTTTTGTATTGACATCAAGCCTCTTACGCTCTTACATGTTCAGCACCAAAAAAGCGACTACAAACGCCACAAAGAATGCTCCATATCCTATAAAGATATTTCGCTTCATTTCATTGCCGCTAAACCAAAGCGCTAATACAAACTTCGAAACCGTGTTGGCAAACGCGGCAATCAGTATCGCGTTCTGAGCCGTCAGTACGGGAATATTGATCGCTGACATTTTAGTGATCGAAATCGTAATGGCATCAACATCCGACATGCCCGCAATGGCACTGGTCACATATATGCCTTCCTGTCCAAAAAACTCATTGGCATAGCTGATCACAAAGACAACGATAACAAACATCACCCCAAATAAGAATGCGGTAGATAGGTCCAGTGGTTTTCCAAGTGGCAGGCCTACGCGTTCTGCTTCTTCTTTTTTATCCTTCAGATAATAATAAACTGTAATCCCGACTCCCGTCAGGAATAAAATAATGATGGGTAAAAGTATGGTAGACAATAAGGGTTTGTTGAAAAGAAAAACCCAGAGAAAGATCCTGACCATCATGATTGTACACGCCGCGAGGATGGCTGAAGTATAAATATTGTTGTAGGCTGGCAGCTCCTTGCTTTTTTTCGCAAATACCCACGTCACCATCGTGCTTGACACCAGGCCGCCGACAATCCCGGTCATCAGGATGCCTTTGTTGGCGCCAAACACCCGCATCAGCACATACCCCAAAAAGCCTATGCCTGAGGTCAAAATAATCACCCATCCAACTTCCCGCGGATTCAGGACACCGTATGGTCCAAAGTCTTCGTCTGGCAGGAATGGAAATAATAAAAGCGCTACCACCACAAACCGCACAAGCGCATAAATCTCTTCTTGCGTGATTTGCCCGATCACGTTCATCAGTCTCATTTTCGAAGACAACATCACGAGAATGATCACGGTGATCATCAGGCTCAATTCGATATAACCCAAAAAAACCAGTGCGCCCAGGATCACTGCTAATAACCCGGCGAGTTCAGATGTTCCACCGATATCACCTTTAATCGAAGTAATCCAATATGAAATGGCAGTCAGGACAATGACGCCAAAGATGATGACCGCAAAGGACCATGGAGAGAGTAGAAAGTTGAGGGCTGCACCGGCAAACCCGGTTAGGGTCATCAGCACAAACGTGCGTATGCCCGCAAAAGCATTTTCTTTCTTGATCAGCGCCGAGTGTTCCCGTTCCAATCCAAGCAATAAGCCAATGCCACAAGCCACAAGTAACCGGATAAAGAGGTCCAGTTGCGTCACCTGAAAACCTGGTGTGTTGATGATATACTGCTCCATTGCGGCCTATTCTATGATTTACCATCGAATCCCGTGCCATTCGTGCACGGTATCCGATCTAAATTAAGGTTTTTTAAACCCCCAAGCCTGATCAGACGTTAATCCTGTCGACAGCGCTCTTGTTTTATTCAATATCTTGAGGTGATGAATACCGAACAATATGACTCCCTGATTCAGGCCATTGAGGCGCTTCAGCAGCAAGGCTATACTGAAGATTTTAATCTCCAGGCCAATTGTATTGATTGCCGCGATGCGACGTTGCGTTTGTTTCCCGATGAATTTAACATCGACAAGGTGTTTCGCTTTTATGGGCCTTCCGATGTGGATGATGAGAGTATTCTTTATGCGATCTCCTCTGAAAAATATGAGGTCAAAGGTGTCCTGATCAATGGCTATGGTGTCAGTTCAGATCCGCTCACACAGGAAATGGTTTCTAAACTCTCATTTTTATGACACATTCCTGACGTTATTGTGGAATTATATTGAGCGATTTGCCTGAAATGGGTTATTTTTAGTAATGATGATTACTTTAAAAAACACTTACCCAAAACCAAAATCGAAACGTATGAGCTTTCGGCATATCCTTCAAATTCTCCTTATTGGTCTTTTTTGTTCATTTCATTGTATCCCCATCGGGGCGCAATGGCAATTTCTCGGGTCGCCTGAAACGGGGTTTCCCCGGCATTACGACTATCATTCGGACAAAATATATATGATGGCCAATGCCGGGCTCTTCGTCTCTTCGGATGAAGGAAATTCATGGAACGCTATTCCGCTTCCGGACAGTATTTGTAACGTAAACGAAGTACATGAGTCAAATGGAAGTCTTTACCTTTTTAACACTACCATTGATTATGATCCTTTCTATTATGGCGCCGCATACCGGTCAGATGATAACGGGCTGACCTGGAAAAGTATTTATCCGTTTCCCTACAATCCTTTTACCTGGAGTATGAATCATCTTGTAAAAGGGGATACGATCGTCATTCTTGACACTGACCAGCCTGCGGTTTCTGTCGACAAGGGAGAAACATTTACGATCCACGATTTAACGCCCTTCCAGTCCCATGATATCTTCTTTCATAAAGACCGGCTCATGGCCGTAAGCTATGACCAGTTGTATTTATCCCCCGACCTCGGCATGACGTGGGATCTCGTGTATACCTCTCCCGATTCTCTTATTTTCATGACCATAATGAGTGTGGATGGAATACTCTACAAATTTGATGAATTCTGGAGTGCCCCGCATCTGGAAGGTTACTTTTACCGCTCCGATGATGATGGTGTAAGTTGGGTTAAGACGCACACCTTTGATAACTACTTTACTGCCGTACCAAGCATAAGTGGTGATGCCAATCATCTTTTCCTGCAGGAGGATTTTGGGAGCAATTCGATCTACCACTCCACAGATCAGGGTGTTCACTGGGACTTACTTCCCAATGACCCTGTTATCCACCGGTTTCAGTACATAAAGGAAATCTTTTTCAGGCTTGAATACTACGAGAGCAATGGTGGTGTCTGGTTGAGTCATGATATTGGTCAAACCTTTCAGCAGTATAACAATGGTTTTGTGGCTGCTGACTGCAGGTCAATTTTCGCAGGAAATGATAAGCTTTGGGTGAGTGCGAATGGGGAGATTTTCAAAAAGGAAAGTGGTGCTGAGTGGGACGAATTAAATAACTATGAAAACCTCGTGACCGATGATGGGACTCACTTAATGGCTTATGTCAATAGTGTGCTGAAAAGATCCTATGACGGCGGAGAACTATGGTACACCATACCTGCCCCCCTGTTTAATGAACCTTCACATGATGATTTCGGCCAGATCTTTGCCTGTGGCCAATTATTCTTTATTCATGTCGGCGTTTCTGACATTTACGTTTCTTCCGATTATGGAGTAACCTGGGAATTGTTTGATGAACTCGGCAATGAGTCCATTACAGCTGTTTCTTATGACGATTCTGGTTATGTGATTAGCGGAGATTCTGGTTCGGTGCTTGAATCAACGGATGGAGAGACCTGGGAGGATATCACCTACAATATTTGGGCGCCCGGTGTGGCCAGTATACAGATGGTGCATCGTGCCAATGGGTATACCTTTGCTAACGCAAGTAATGGAAATGTGAAATTATCTCCGGGTTCTACTTCCTGGGAGGATTATATTGTTGAGGATCCCAATCCAATAGTATACGTGCCAGAGGAGGAAATCAGTGCTTTAACAAATGCCGGCAATGTTTTGATAGGAGCTGTATTTGGACATGGCGTATTCGTTTCACTTGATAATGCCTTAACCTGGCAACCATTTAATTTTGGTCTCACTGATTTTCAGACCCGGGACGTGAAGGTGGTTGACGATGTCATTTACCTCGCTGTCAATGGTGGCCTTTGGTCCAGACCCCTTGGCGATCTTCAACTTCAGTCCTACACGGGCATAGTATACAATGATAAAAATGAAAATGCAGTCCAGGACGGTGATGAAGAAGGACTTGAGAACATCATTGTGTATAAAAAAGTATCATTAAACTCCATTACTACTAATGCGGACGGTACATTCAACCTATATAGCCTGGAATCTTTTCCTGACACCATTTTGGCTACGCCCCAATCGCAATACGCCTATGTGACCACCCCTCCAGTTTATGTTACCGGCTCAACAGATCAATTGTCTATCGGTATTCACTCCATTCCGGGCATTTATGATGGATCTATCGTGCTCACGAACAATATACCTTTCCGTCCAGGTTTTGAAAGCTCCATTACGATTACCTATAAAAACGAAGGAACTGAACCCGCAAACTTTGAAATACATCTTGTCCTTCCGGCAGAACTTGACTTTCTTACCGCCAGCCCTGATGCATCGCTTCTTTTAGACACCTTATCATGGATTATAAATGATGTTAGTGCCGGTCAATCCGGAAATATTAATGTTGTGGTCTTAACAGATGTATCGGTTCCGATTGGCACCCTGCTCTCACTATATAGCAGTGTTGAGGTTTTAGAAGCAGCCGATGTTAATCCTTTGGATAATGAAACCCAGTTAATCACTGAGGTGGTGGGTTCATATGATCCAAACGACAAATCAGTGTTTCCAGCCGGTTATATTACTCCTGCCATGATTGCGGATACGCAGCGCCTTGAGTATACCATCCGCTTTCAAAATACAGGAAACTTTCCAGCCACGTTTGTGAGGATTCAGGATACGCTGTCATCAAATCTTGATCTTTCTACCTTGCAGATATTATCTGCCTCACATCCATTTACCTGGAAATTGCTTCCCGGAAATTTGCTCGACATCTTCTTTGACAACATAAATCTTCCCGATAGCACCAGCGATGAACGCGGTAGCCATGGCTTTGTCAAATTTGCAATAGACGCCAGGCCAACCCTTCAGCTTGCTGACCAAATCGAAAATAAAGCCTACATCTATTTTGATTTTAATGTACCCGTAATCACGAATACGGTTGGAAGCACTGTCGGATTTGAAACAGGTATTCACGAACCAAGGGAAGTATTATACCTAACCGCCTCTCCGGTTCCAACAAAAGACAATATCACCGTTTCCTTCAGGAACACTGATCTCACGGGGCGAACATTATTAACGCTCTTCAACACAGATGGAATTGCGGTCAAAACATTCGTGACTGAAAACAGCAGCAATATCCTGCTTGATCTGAGTGAATTGCCCTCTGGATTATTTTTTCTCAAGGCCAGTAATGGAAATGCCTTCGGTACAATACGGGTTATAAAAATATAAGCCTCATCCGATGAAAGAACTCCATCTGCCTGGTTTTTCTTGTCTTTGACATCGTATATCCCAATGAAGGGGTTGCCCCGGATAAATACGCCGGAGAACTAACTCAACCCCTTCATTTCAACCAAAGAAAAATATGTCTTTTATCCCGGAGGATTTTCCTGGAATCAAAACCTGAATCCGATCCTCCCAAAGTAATACGCCCCATCACTGCCCATCTGCACACTATCATTAAATCCGCCCTGATCTGTCCATCCGTCAAATTGAGGGGTTGGATAAATATTAAACAGATTGTTGGCGCCAACAGTGATACGTAGTCTTTCAGTTAGCCTGTAACTCACACTGAGATCTGCTGTAAGTTTGGGATCATATGTGTCAGTCGCTACGGCAAACAATGCATCCGCTTCAGCTTCAGTAGTTGGTGGTGTATCAATCCACTGGAAATCTTGTAATGTGACGGCGCTGAATCGGGTCAGGTTGACAAAGAAATCCCACTTGGAAACGGTATACCCAACACTCAGACTAAACTTATAATCCGGAGCCGCTGCTTTCAGGTAGGCCTGAGAAAAAGGACCGAAAAAGGTATACACATTCAGATCGCCGTTATGAATTTCCTCTATGTCAAGCGCATTCATGTTGCCCGCAAGGGTCACAGACAGGTTGCTGCGATTCCAATACTTCCGGTATCCCAGCACGAGATCAACACCCGTGGTTTTGGTGTCCACCCCATTCGCAAAAAACTGCGCCACATCAACGCCGAGATTGAGATGAGAAGCATCAAAGTTGTCGGTCAGCACAATTCTGTCTTTGACCGAAATAGAATACCCATCAATCGTTGCTGTAAACGCTCCAAGCGATAAAGTAAATCCAAGACTGGCATTAAAGGCAGTCTCCTCCTGTAATGGACCAATGCCAAATGCCCTTGTCACCGTGCTTGTGTTTGATGCCAACAACGAAGGAAGTGATTCGCCGGCAACAAAATTGTTAAAGATGAGGTTGTAATGGATCTGAGCCAGTGATGGTGCGCGGAAGCCTGTCGAAACAGATCCCCGAACAGAAACTTTATCATTGATCAGGTACCGGCTCGCCAGCTTCCAGTTGAACGTCTCCCCAAAGTCGCTATAGTTTTCTAACCGTATGGCTGCGCTCACCAATAATGGATCCGTAATGTTTAATTCACCGTCCACATACAATCCAACATTGGTCCTGCTCCGATCCACTTCATTGGCAGGACTGTATCCCGGAAATCCCTGCGAACCCCCGGGCAGTGGATCGCCGTTTGGATCTGTCGCCGGTGATTGGTTGACTGGATCATTTATAGGGAGTCCGTTATTGTCATACGTAGCATATGAAGGCACCTCTCCGGCAAATATTTCAAAGTTCTCTGTTCTGTACTCCATCCCAAACGCCAGGTTAAATCCGTTCACGATTTCTTCAAAGTATTTGCTGAAATCCAAACCGGTAACGTTCTGTGAAAGGCTATGTCCTCCGGCATCAAAATCGGTAGGCGAAGCATCTTTCATAGATGCATTGTTCGTGCCCTGGATATAGTAGTGAAAGTAGTTTTTACCAAATACATTACTGATATCAGCCACCCAGCCATTGTTCATGTTGTGCCTGATCCCGGCAGCAATAGACGCGTCAATAATGTTTGACGTGATATGCGGACTGAATCCGTTTGGATAAAGGCTTGGTACGGAACGATTATCACCATCCGCAAAGCTCTCTCTGGAGAATGCATATGCATCCGTATCCCTGAAATTGCGTCCACCAAAAGCATATAGTTCCGTATTAGCCGCCAGCGGTATGGCCGAGTTGACCATAAAATTAAATCCATCGATTTCCGCGCTGCCATATCCTTTGCGCCATGACCAACTTGGCCGAAGGGTTCTGTCCTTTGCCAGATATTCAGCTGTCATGTTGACGAACCCGCCCTGGTCCCCAATAGGCAAACCATAATTGAGGTCGAGTTTTATGGTGTTTCCATCAAACGCGCGATCTTCTCCATCAATCCTGTTTTTTCCCTCGATGTTGTACAACACATCTCCGGCATCTTCTTCATATCCTTCTCCGATGGCCGTACTGTATGCGCCGTACATCAGTCCTCCGGTCAGTCCTGAGGTCTGGTCTTTTAAAATGATATTCATCACACCTGCGATCGCATCACTGCCATACTGTGCGGAAGATCCGTCTCTCAATATTTCAATTCGATCTATCGCAGAGGCAGGCAATGCATTCAGGTCCGTCCCTGTGTTTCCACGACCACGTGTACCAAACACATTGATCAGCGATGATTGATGCCGGCGCTTACCATTGATCAGGACCAACGTCTGGTCCGGACCCAATCCCCTCAGTGAGGCAGGGTCAATATGATCTGCTCCGTCCGAACCGGATTGTTTGGTCGCATTAAATGACGGTGCGGCATACTGCAACGCCTGGTTGATTTCAGCTTTTCCTCCGATCGATGTGATATCGGCGATATCAATGATGTCCACCGCTACCGGCGTGTCCGTAGAGGATCGTTTGTAGCTTCTTGAACCCACGACCTGAACTTCACCAAGGCTTACGCCCTCGTTCATGATCACATTAATGGACGGCCTGCCTTCAACTGCGATTTCCTGACTTTCATAGCCAACATAACTGAAAATAAGTATGGCATCAGCCCCGGAAACAGTGATCTCATACATCCCACCCATATCCGTGATGGTGCCGAGCGTAGTTCCTTTTTCAGCCACATTGACGCCAAGGAGTTCCTGTCCAAGGGCGTCTGTGACTCTTCCGGTAATGGTTAGTTGGGCGTTGATTTGCCAGGCACACACCAGGCAAATGGCAAAGGAGAGGAGTTGTTTCATAAAAGTGGTTTTTCATTTATCGGATAAGCTAATCACACGATTTGTGTATCTGAAAAGTACAAAAAGAATCTTTGTCCTTTGTATCACTATTTTTACTCCACATACATTGAGCACATGAAAGTCACTTCACTTCTTTTCGCCCTTTTATGGTTATCCGATTCGGTCGGGGCCACAACCTGGTCCGTAGGTCCTTCGCGGGAATACACATACTGTAGTCAGGTCGCGCCTTTGGTGCAGCATGGCGATACCGTTGCCATCGACTATGCCACCTATTACAATGATCCCCAGGTCATCTGGAATAAAAACAACCTCTACATCGTGGGTGTGGGTGGGCGACCTCGTCTTGAAGCCGGACCCATCATTGCCAACGACATGGTCAACGGCAAGGGCATCTTTGTCATCAGCGGCTCCAATGTCCACGTCCAAAACATTGAATTTGCCAATGCCGTCGTACAAGACAACAACGGCGCCGGTATCCGCCAGGAAGGAGCCAACCTCACGATTACCAACTGTAGGTTTATCGCTAACGAAATGGGAATTCTCTGTGGAAATATTGCCAACTGCAAGACCACTGTTGAATACACGGAATTCCTGAATGGTGGAAGCACCTTTAATCCCGGCTACCAACACAACATTTATATCAATCACATCGACACGCTGGTCTTCCGTTATAATTATTGTCACGATGCGATCGCGGAAGGCCACGAACTTAAAAGCCGGGCAACAAATAATTTTATAATGTACAACCGCATTGCCAACGAAACCACAGAAGACAGCCGCACTATTGATTTGCCGAATGGTGGTATAAGTGTTGTTGTTGGTAATATCATCGAACAAGGTCCGTTATCTGCCAACAGCAACCTTTTAGGATATGGCATGGAGGGTTTATCAAACCCGGGTCCTCATCATCTCCTTTGCTTCAACAACACCTTCATCAACAAAAAACAGACCGGCAATTTTATTCAGGTGGGTAACGGAACCGATTCCCTTGTTGTTAAAAACAACCTATTTGCCGGGGCACGAACCGGCGGATTAATTACCGGCTCTGTAGGTGTGTTGGATAGTTCGCACAATCTTGTCAATACTTCACTTGATGTCTTCCGCTTTTTGGATTTCTCTGGCTACAATTATCATCTCGCATCTGATGCTCCTGCAAGAGATCGTGGTATAGCGGTTTCCGGCTCGATCGGTGGATTTTCCTTACAGCCAGCATATGAATATGTAGATACATGCACCTATGCGGCTCGCCCCAATGACGGATTAATCGATATTGGCGCCTTTGAATACCCCACAATACTTGATGTACATGATCTTCATGCGATTGACGCATCCATTTTTCCAAACCCTGCTTCACATGAATTATTCATTGATATAAACTCCGAATCTTCTGGTCCGGTGGAAGCCTTGTTGGTATCGCTTGCAGGGATTACTGTTTTAAAACAATCAGTCCTGCCGGGGCGAAATTCATTCGATGTGTCTACTGTAGTGCCTGGGCTCTATGTTTTGATTTTAAGCGATGCCGCGGGTGTCTTAAGTCAACCCGTAGTGATACAGCCTTGATTGTAAGAAAGGATTTGTTTTAAAAACTAGTCCGGTTGTGGATAAAAAATCCCCACTCACCAAGGTGGTTGACGCAGTAGCTAAACTGGAAGAGGAAATTGTTATACATCATCAACGTAGCCGCCGGCCCTCCGCCATACAACCATCGGTTGGCCAGGCTGTTTTCGTTTCCTGTAAACGGATCGTTTGAATAACCGGCTTCGAGCAGAAGAGATAAGTAGATCGAATAATTGATTCTCCGAAAGGGTTCCAGCGGCATGCTTTTGCCAAGATCTATCTGATGATCGATAAGTTTATAAGCCAATTGGTATTTCCCTACCGTAAAATCAAGTCCATCCACGATATAGAGTTCATACCCGCTCACATAACGCACTCCCGCGCCAAGGCCTCTGTAATAAATGTAAGACGGTCTGTTTCTGGTAAGGCTGTATTTATTGAGGGTAGATAAGCGATGTTGCCATTTGCGCCCGGATGGAATATTCCACTCCACAAGAAGCCCGGAGATCAATTGATTTTCATCCGCACCTTTGCTTAATCCGATTTTCTCCAGATCTACCGCCACTTTTATACCGTGTGTTGCAAAAAGTTTCAGGTCGCGATCATCATACTCATATCCAAAGCGTAGCGCAAAAACATTGTTGGTGCTATCGCCATTGATAAAATACTCCGGGTTGTAGTCTTCCACAATGCTCCGGTCTACCCGATAGTGCTGGTAACTGAGCGCAAGTTCATATTTGAGAAAAATAGATGGTCGGTAAAACGTACGGACAGAGGCCTGCCATCGCTCCTGCAATACGCGTTCGTCAAGATTGATAAACTGCTCGCGGTTGTCTTGCGTGATATAGCTTATATCCTTGTTGATACTGTGCAGGAAGTTGGTGGTAATCCCGAGACGTTGTTTTTTAAAGAGATATGGAAAGCGGTATTCGAGTTCTTGTTTGGGCGTAAACCCAAATTGAATTTTGACTTTCAGCTTATCGTTTCTGCCTGTAAAATTCAGCCAATCCAGCCGCGCGCCGAGGTTAAGGCGATTGAAGCTATGATTGTAGGTATTCCACCACACATTAAAATTGCGGTCCGCCAGTTCCACAATGGGTGCGGCATAGATATACCACGATTCCTTGACATCAATCGTGACGTCTATGACGTCCCGTTGCGTATCCCACTCGGATACATTGACTACCACATCATTAAATATCCCAAGGTTGAGCAGGTTGTTCCTGTTTCGTCCCAACACATCACCTAACTGGTTTTGCTGCAGGGTGTCGCCTACGGCAAAGGTGAGTTCGCGGTTGATGATGGTGTGTTTCGTGCGTTTGGTGCCGGTGATCGTAATGGATTGTACGACCACGGATTGAGCTGATGCTATATCACAAAGGAAAATTAAACCTATGACCAGGACCGCGATCCTGCTGGAACCCGGCATCAGACATTGAGATAGTGCAGAAATGCATCAAAATGGTCCTGAAGGCTTTCAAAATATCCTTCTTCTGAAAAGGTGGCCTTGATTGTATATCCAAACCGTTCCAGTGTGGCCTGTATGTGGTGGATTTCTTTCTGGTTGGTTTTAATGGTGACATACATCATTCCATTTTCCTGATCAAAGGTCAGGAAGCTGCTGAGGATCACCGCGTGTTCGCCTTCAATGATCCGGGCGATTTCGGCAAGGCTGTAATTTGATTTCTGCAACTCAAGCACAATGATCCCTCCGGGTTCCGAAAAGGAAAAGCTCCGGGCATAAAACTGGATCAGGTCTTCGAGCGTAATCAATCCGAGGTAGTTTTTGTGCTGATCCACCACCGGAATGGCTGTGAGTTTGTTCTCGGCCATAACACTCATCACCTCAAACAGGTGGTCGGTGTCTCGTACATACGCCTTATTCAGTCCAAGGGAAAACGATCCTATGGCTTCATCGATCGGGCTGGTCGTAATATCCTCCTCAGAAATCGTCCCCAACAATGATTCATTATTGACAATAGGGAGATGCTTGAGGTGATACACCTGCAGATAGGTCAGCGCCTGTTCCCCGGTATCCGAGGTGCGAAGCGGATGGATGAGGTGTGATATGAGTTCCCTGGCAATCATTCCCTTTGCTTTATACTATGTAGACGAAAGATTGTGCCAAAAGTGGCGTGGATTAATAAATAATTAACGTGTCAGCTTTCTTTTTTCAATCAGAAACTCCTGTTCGGACAACAATCCCCTGTCCCTGAGCTCTGAAAGTCGTTTCAGTTGTGCCAGCAATAAGTCGTCAACGATAGGCTCCTCTTTTGGAATCTCCGGTACGTGTGTGTTTTCGGATACCACAGGAGGAAGTTCTAATCTGTAGCCGTTTTTCTGAAAGGATTCAAACCGATCCTGTATGCGGACATACGCCAGATCATCATGTGTTTTGATTTTTTCAAAATCATTAAACCCCAGTGATACTGCTCGATCAATATGCATATAAGCCTTGTCAACCTGCTCTGTCAACGAATATGCACAGGCCAGGTTGAAGTGCAACGAAATATCTCTCGGGTGAATCTCAAGTCCCTTTTGAAAATCCTCGATGGCCCCTTCCAGGTCAAAGTCCTTATATTTTTTAATGCCGCTGACCTTGTAGGGGTTCTGAATTTCCCTTGATGACGCTTTTGGGTTTGCCACAGGTGCTTTACCTCTGCGGGGCTGGGCTACCGGAGGATATCCTTGTCTTCCCTGCCGGTTATACACCGGGGGCACCATACCTTGCTGACTATTGTATTTAAAGTCAAATTTCTCCTCGTCCATACTGAAGAAGACGATGGCATCTATGAGGCTCAGAATCCCCGATATCACCCCTAAGGAAAATATAGTCAGGATCACATAAAGCACTCCTAAGCCCACTTGTCCCAGGTAAAAGCGGTGTACACCTGCCCACCCAAGGAATATGGCGAATAAACCTGCTGCGTTTTTATTTCTCATGAAACGCCTCTAATGTGTTGTGTAATGATAATGAATTTCGGCAAAGGTCGGAATTTTTAACCGCCCGCAGCTATGCCTTACTCCCGGGCGTTAAACCCTGAATTTGCACGTGAGTATGGCGATGTCGTCCGGATAGGGTTTGGTGCCCCTGAACTGATCCACAGCTTCCATCAGTTCGTCGTTAACATCCTCCGCCGACAAGGTCCTGTCCGCATGCCGCAAGATTTCGAGTTGGTGCTCTTCGTCAAAGTAAACATCAAGGTCGTTCTGCACATCCGTCAATCCGTCCGTGCAGGCAAACAGGGTGCCTGGCTGCGTGAGATGAATGCACCCCATTTTGATTTCAGGTAAAACCTCAAAAGCACCAATGATGGTACAACCCTCTTCCAGTCGGGTGACCTTGTCTCCTTCAATCAGAAATGGCGGGTAGTGACCGGCGTTGATATATTCCAGCGTGTTGTTGTGAAGGTTGAGCTCTCCGATAAAAAGCGTGATAAACCGATCGCTCTTGGTGATCCTGAAAACGGCTTCATTCAGTGCAAAGACAAACGTTTCGAGGTCTCCCCTGTATTGGTAGATCAGGCTTTGAAGAATGGCTTGAAAATTGGCCATGAGAATCGCCGCGGATACTCCTTTCCCGCTGATGTCCGCTATGCAAAACACCAGTCGCTTTTCATCATACTGGATAAAATCAAAATAATCGCCGCCTACGGTAAAGTGCGGTTTATACACCGTAGCCAGTTCAAAGTATTTGCTTTTCGGCGTATGGTCCGGGATCAGCATTTTCTGAACACTGCTGGCCAGTTCCATGTCGCGCGCAAAACGCTCCTGTTCGATCTGCTTTTTGAACAGCCGCTTGTTTTCTATCGCCACCGCGATGATATTGGTAAAGGTGGTGATAAACTGGATCTGGTTGTATTCGTTGGCATCCTTGCGCACCTCGCCGATCAGGGCAAACGCGATCGGGTTCTTCTTGTGGTACACCGGGATGATAATCTCAAAGCCTTCGAAAATATCCAGGTCGGCAGGATTGATGCGCTGGGACTTGGAGTAGCGACTCAATACGGGACCAAGATCTTCGCGATCGGCCAGGGTGTCTGAATTGAGGTGGGTGACGCAGCGCCAGTGGTCTTCGTTCCTGAAAAAGAGGGCCATGCGTTTGATCCCCATTTCCCATCCGACAAACGACTTGTACATGTTGTACAGTTCGGGCGCAGCTACATTATCGTTGATGGCCTGCGTGATAGTCAGCAGGCTGTTGATTTGCAGCTGTTTCAGGCTGAGTTCCTGTTCTAGTTGTTCCAGTTTCTGTAGGGTGGACTGCCCGGTGTCGTTCATAGGATGTTGTCCGTAATTATGGTTGACAAGGTACTCCAATTTTCAGGAATGCCCGCCGCTCAAACGCCGATCCATTGACCTGTATTTTACATTGTACTCTTTTACGTTGGATTAATGTGATTGTGTCTATAGTGGGACCGGGGAGCCGATTTACTGCCAAACCCGCCTCTATGCGTTTATTGCCTATGTTTGTGCCTTCAATCCGGGTATCGCCTTGCTGACCCTCGACAGATATATCATCCGCAAATTCCTCGGCACGTTTTTCTTTACGGCGCTGCTCTTTACGATCATTGCGATCACGATCAATTTCAGTGAGCATATTGAAAAATTTGTGGACAAACCGGTGACCCGTAAGGAGATCCTTTTTGATTATTACCTCAACTTCATTCCCTATATCAATGGCTTGCTCTGGCCGATTTTTTCACTCATTGCTGTCATTTTCTTTACCTCGCGTATGGCCCGCAACACCGAAGTGGTGGCCATGCTCAATGCCGGGATGAGTTATGGCCGCTTTTTGCGCCCCTACCTCATTGCCGCGTTTTTCCTTTCCGGTATTTATCTGGTCGGCAATCATTTCTTTTTCCCGAAAGGAAACAAGACGATGATGACCTTTGAAAACAAGTATGTTTTCCCAAATAATTACAAAGTCAAAAGCAGTAATATCCATCTCTTTATCGGCCCCGAATCCAAGGTGCATATTTCCAATTATCTCACAAACGACAGCAGTGGTACCGGGTTCAGGCTGGAGCAGTACGACGACCTGAAACTGACTTTTCTCCTGCACGCCAAACAATTTGAATATCTCCGTGGCGAAAAGAAATGGCGTTTGCGTGATTACAGCATCCGGCGCTGGGACAACGGAAAGGAAAGTTTCTTTTCAGGCAAAGGCATGACACTGGATACGGCGATTGCCTTATATCCTTCGGATTTCGTCTATTACACCAATGATAAAGAAATGATGACTTCGGCCGAATTGCTTCGCTTTATTCAATACGAACAGGAGCGCGGTATCGGATTTTCGAGAGTCATGAAGTCCGAATATCATCGGCGGTGGGCGGAACCTTTTACGATTGTCATCCTTACGATTATCGGCGCCTCTATTGCTTCGCGAAAACAACGCGGGGGCATGGGCTTTAATCTGGCGCTTGGTGTGCTGATCGGAGCGCTGTTTGTGTTCCTGAGTAAGTTTGCTTTGACCTTTAGCACCAATCTATATATGAATCCGATGCTGGCGATGTGGCTTCCCAATCTTGTTTTTGGTAGTGTCGCGGCGTGGCTGGTGAGTAAAGCCCAGAAATAACCCTTTACCCGCTATCGTTTGCGGTCCTTACTTTTGCTTCGCCCCATCCCGTCTGCCCGCATGGTGAATCAATGGATATTTAAACTGATTTTGCTGCCCCTGGCGCTGCTCTATGGGTTGGGCGTGGCGATCCGTAATGGTCTCTATGCCGCCGGTCTTTTGCGCGGAGTGTCCTTTAGTATCCCGGTGATCAGTGTGGGCAATCTCTCGGTCGGCGGCACCGGAAAAACCCCTCACACCGAATACCTGGTTCGCTTGTTGCACCAATACATCCCCGTCGCTATTGTAAGCCGCGGATATAAAAGAAAAACGTCGGGATTTATAGATGTTCTTCCCGGCCATGATTCAAATCGTGTAGGGGACGAACCCCTTCAATACAAACGAAAGTTTCCATCCGTTCCGGTGGCGGTAGCTGAAAGCAGAAGTTTTGCGATTCCTCAAATTATTCGTGCCTATCCGGAAGTGAAAACAGTCATCATGGATGACGGGTATCAACATCGCGAGGTCGTCCCCGGATTAAATATTTTGTTGACAGAATATAACCGGCTCTATACCCGGGATTGGCTGTTGCCTGTCGGCCGTCTCAGGGAGTGGCGCAGTGGTGCCCAACGCGCAGATATCATTGTGGTCACCAAGTGCCCTGCCGCACTGGACAAGGAAGAGATGGAAAAAGTCAGGGAAGAGGTTAAAATGAAGAAAGAACAAAAAGTCTTCTTCAGCCGGTATTATTATGGTGCTCCATATAAAATGTATGGCCATGGCGAAAGACTTCAGTTGAACGACAACCTTGACATTCTTTTGGTGGTCGCCATTGCCGGTACCGAATACCTGATGGAATATGTGGAAAGCCGTTGTCATGAAGTGAAAATACTGGAGTACGATGACCATCATCCTTTTTCAAGTTTTGATATCGGGGACATCGAACGTCATTATAAATTGATGCCAGAGGGACGGGAGCGAATCATTCTGACGACAGAAAAGGACGCTATGCGCCTGGACAATCACCGGGCATTACTGCTCCAGCTCAATCTTCCCATTTATATTCTCCCGGTGGCCGTCCGTTTTGCGGAAGAAGCAGATGCAGGCTTTGATCAGGCGATTCGGGATTGGCTGCTTAACTTTAAGCAGTAATGAAGCACCTCAACACCGCTCTTCCTGGTTTATTCTTTCTGCTGCTCCTGGCCGCTTCGTCGTCTGCTCAAAACGTGATGACAGAGATGGATCGTCAATCTCACCAATTGTATGATCGCATGATCGTGCTGAGCGGCGGAGGCGATTCATCGTTGCATGCAGCCATCAAGCCCTATTGGAGAAATGACCTGGTGATTCTAGCCGACTCCTTCTCTCATCACGCGGCGCATCGTGTTGCCGGCCATCAAATGCAAAACATTTACAATCAAAACAACGAGTGGGTCAACCCCGATTCGGATCCTTACTACGCATTGATCCCGGTTGTTGATTCCACAAACAGATTTCAATATTCCCCGGACCGTCTTGCCAACCGGTATGGCCAAAGCAAAAATCCACTTTGGCATACGTTTTACAAAACACCGGCTTTTCTCTATGAGGTGAATGTTAAAGATTTTTATCTGCGGGTTAATCCAATATTGCATTTGGCTTTGGGGCATGAATCTGAGGAGGGCGTGACAACGTTTTTCAATCAACGCGGACTGAGCCTGCGGGGTGCAGTTGGAAAAGGAGTTTATTTCCAAACCAGTTTTTATGACAGCCAGGTTCGCTATGCCAACTATATCAACCGCTACACGGATAGTCTTGGTGTGGTGCCGGGTGTGGCGTTGTATAAGAATTTTGAAAGCAGTCTTTTTGAAGTGACGGAGGCGCGCGATTTTCTGTTGGCTAACGCATATGTTGGGATCAACTGCGGAAAATATATCGGCATACAGCTTGGACACAACCAGTTTTTTATCGGGGATGGAATTCGTTCGTTGTTTCTTTCTGATTTTTCTACGCCATTCTTTTCGCTCAAAATCAATACGCGCATCTGGAAATTTCATTACCAGAATATTTTCGCCGAAATCTCGGCTGACAATTTTATGTCTGTCAATGGAATCTCCGAACCGGTGCCGAAAAAATATATGGCCGCCCATTATCTCAGTTTTAAACCCAACCGCAACCTGAGTCTTGGTCTCTTTGAAACCGTGGTCTTTGATCGGGAAAACGATCAGTTCGAACTGCAATATTTAAATCCAATCATTCTCTATCGCACAGTAGAAGGGTGGCTGGGGAGTCCTGACAATGTGCTTCTGGGTTTCAGTGCGCGCTGGGATATTAAAAAAACGGCCTCGGCATACGGTCAGTTTATCCTCGATGATATTTCCATCAGCCAGATCCTGGATGGGCATCTCGACTGGTGGGGCAACAAGTTTGGCTATCAATTGGGCGTGAAATATTATAATGTCCTCGGCATTGATTTTCTGGATGCACAAGTGGAATGGAATCAAATGAGGCCTTACACCTATTCTCATTATGATTCACAAGCCAATTACTCCAACTATAAACAAACACTGGCACATCCGCTGGGGGCCAATTTTGATGAGTGGATCGTTTCGCTTCGTTATCAGCCCGCAGCCCGGTTGTTTGTTCAGTCCAATATTCATTTCATGCTGACCGGAGAAGATCCTGATTCCACATCTTATGGCGCCAATGTGATCAAGCCCAATACATTGCGACCGGACGATTATGGCAATCATATCGGACAGGGGATTCGCACCAACATCCTCTTTTGGAGTACCGCGGTGCAATATGAATTGTTTAGCGGCCTGTTTGTTGATTTACGGTATCAATATCGCGACAAGCGCAGTGATGTTGACGCGCGTAGTTTAAAAACAAGTTTCTTCCAGGCAGGTTTGCGCTATAATATTTCATGGCGGGACGAAGTATTTTAATTTCACCGCATTGATCAGTATTTCTTTTGAATGAAGGCTAAAAAATCTTTTGGACAACACTTCCTGATTCAGGACTCCATCGCGCAGCGGCTGGCTGATTCACTCATCACAGACGGGTGTGAAGCGATCGTGGAAGTTGGTCCGGGAAAAGGAATTCTCACGCGTTTTTTACTTCAGCAACCACTGCCTGTGGTTGCCGTGGAATTGGATCGCGATATGATTCCCATCCTGAATAAAGAATTTAAGGACACCCCTCTTCGGCTCATACAACAGGATATACTGCGCGTCAATTTCGGTGAAGTGTTGCCGGGAGATGGTTCGTTTGTGTTAACCGGAAATTTTCCCTACAACATCTCGAGTCAGATTGTCTTTCTGGGTTTACAACTTCGGGATCGGGTGCCGTTTATGGCCGGCATGTTTCAGCGTGAAATGGCTGAGCGTATCTGCGCGGGGCCCGGAACAAAAGTATATGGTGTCATCTCTGTGTTGGTGCAGGCATATTATCATCCTTCGATGTTGTTCCATGTAAAGCCGGGGTCGTTTTCTCCACCGCCCAAAGTGCAAAGTGCCGTGATCTCCCTGACACGATACCGAAAGGAAATTGATGATCTGCCTTATGCCGCATTGAAACGTGTCGTGAAGATGGCCTTTGGACAGCGTCGTAAGAAATTGAGAAATTCCCTCATGCCGCTGATCGATGAATCAATACTGAAATCTTTTGGTGTTGCGGATTTGCGGCCGGAACAAATCAGTGTGGAACAGTTTATTGCTTTAGCCGGGCTGAGCGTTTTACCCGGAGATCTGAAGGCGGCTTCTTCAGAAGAGGAATGACATCGGCGGGTGTCTTGTCGGGTTCCATAATTTCCACCATCCCGTTTTCATCCAGGGCGTATCCCTTATCATAGCAAATGTAGATCTGTTTTGCTCTTATGTTTTGCTGTATATGGGTAAAGTGTCCGAAGTTAAACCCCCACTCCAGCAATTGTTCCCTGGGAATAAATATATACCCGGCATGGCTCACTTGTCTTAATATGCTTCTGTTGCGTGCCAGGATGCTATTGATTTTCCGGATGGTTTGTATGGATCTGGCGTGGTGCTGATTATAATAACTGGCCCGGCAATGATCTGAGCAAAACTTTTTATCCTGCCGGCCATGCGTGTAGTCGCCGCATTGCAGACACTGTTTTCTTGTCTTTTCCATATGGAGTATGTTTCCATAAGACAAGTGTATTGAAGGTGGGTAAATGTGACCCCGTAACCAAATGTTTTACCAGATTTTTATTCGGTCCTCTGGCGAACGGTACCATTTGCTTTGGGGTGAAATACCAAAAGCCTGGTAAAAGTTATCCATGTTTGAGGGTGCGGCTACGGCACGGTATAAGCCGGGAGGATGGGGGTCGGTTTTAATCTGATTTCTCAACGCCTCGGGTCTTGTTTTTGTGCGCCACACTGTTGCCCAGGACATGAAAAATCGTTGGTCGGCGGTAAATCCATCAATGGGCCCGGGCCTGCCATGTCTTTGATAATACAGCTGCAGCGCATCATAAGCCACGCACAAACCACCAAGATCCGCAATGTTTTCTCCCAAGGTGAACGTACCATTGAGGGAAAGATCTTCGAAGGGGAAATACGCATCGAATTGGTCCACCAGTTTGCGGGTGATGGCGTCAAAAGATTTGCGGTCGTGGTCTGTCCACCATTCATTATAATTTCCATGCTGGTCAAACCGGCTGCCCTGATCATCAAATCCATGGGTGATCTCGTGTCCTATCACCGCTCCTATCCCTCCATAGTTGACTGCGGCATCAGCCTCCCAATCAAAAAACGGGGGTTGGAGAATGGCGGCGGGAAAAACAATTTCATTAAACAGCGGATTATAGTAGGCATTGACGATTTGGGGGGCCATAAACCACTCTTCTCTGTCCACTTCCTTTCCTGCCCTTTCCAGGTCCTGCTTTTGTTTCCATGCCGAAATGTGGATGAGGTTTTGCAGATAATGTCCTCCCTCGTCCGGACCAGTAATGGTCAGTGCGGAAAAATCTTTCCAGGAATCAGGATAGCCAATCTTAACCCTGAAGGAGGATAGTTTTTGCAAGGCAAACGCTTTGGTTTCCTCGCTCATCCATTCGAGGCTGGTGATCCGGTTTCTATAGGCTTCGATGATATCCGAGGTCATTTCCAGGGCGGTTGCTTTTGCCTCCGGCGGAAAATGTTTTTCGACAAAGAGCTGGCCCAGCAGTTCGCCTAGTCTATTATTGACGATTTTGACCACTCGCTCATTTCTGGGTTTCATGACTTGTACGCCTTCAAGTGTCTTGGAGAAAAAATCGAAATGAGCCTTCTCCAGCGCAGCATGCGCAAAAGGTGCGGAAACGTGAATGAGTGTGTAGGTGATGTAGGATTTGATTGTTTCCAGTGGAAGGTGGTTGACTGCACTGGTAAAGTATTGAAAATAAACGGGATCTGTTAATATAATTATTTGATTATCAATGTTTTGTGTTAAATCAAAATAGCTGTTCCAATTCCATCCACCATACGTTGTTTTCAGTTGCTCCACTGTAAGTGGATTATAAATCTTATCGATCTGGCGTCGATCCTCTTTGGATAATTGATGTTGGCTGATAGCTGTCTCCATATCCAGAATTGACCGGGCGGCATGATTGGCCTGTTCTTCGGTATAAGCAGCCCCTTCCTGAAGGATTAAGGCGATGTACGATTGGTATCTGGTTCTGATCTCGATCGCCTTTTGGTCCTCATCAAGATAATAGTCTCTTTCCGGCAATCCCGTGGGTGCTGGTTCAAGGTAAAGTGCGTATACGTTACTTTTCGCCAGATCCGGGTGAACACTTTGCGCCAGAAAAACCGGAATGCCAATGGATGTGAGTTTGGCTGCAAAACCCGGAAGATCCTCAACGCTGGTTAATTTTCGAACTTCTTCCAGCCATGGTTGAATTGCCCTGAGTTTGAACTTTTCTATTCCCGGGGTATCCATTCCGGTTTCGTACAATCTTGCAGCTTTGTTTGGCGAAGAGCCCGGAGTGCTCAGTTCCTGGCTGAGTATGCTGAGCACCTTTTCATCTGTTTGTTTGGCAAGCTCATAAAAACTTCCCCAGGAACTCCGGTCCCCAGGAATTTCAATTCTATCCATCCAACCTCCATTGACAAACTGATAAAAGTCCGTTTCGGGGGCAGTCGTGGTATCCAGGTACTCCAGATTGATTCCTTTGGCCATGGTGTTGCGGTTGATGTTTTAAGTGGAAAACGCGGTTTTGTGGAAAAACTTGGGGACGCCTAATGCTGTTTTTGTTCCACGTGGAACAAAGTAGCTTTTTTAGGGAAAAAATTAAGAAGTGGGTTAATTCGGGGTTGTTCCACGTGGAACAAACGAAATCTATTGAATCTCGCCTATTTCCAGTAAAAATTCCTTTAGCAATCGATTAAACTCTTCTGGGTGCTCCATCATGGGGGCATGACAGCATTTCTCGAGAATGAAAAGGCGGGAATCCGGCAAGAGCTCATGGAACTTCTCTCCGACAAAAGCCGGAGTAATCGTATCATCCTTTCCCCAAACCAATAAGGCGGGTCGCTTAATCTCAATCAACCTGTCCGCAATATTGTGGCGAAGCGCTGACTTGGCGATAGCGATCACCCGGATCGCTTTATTGCGGTCATTGACTATATCATATACTTCATCCACCAGTTCCCTGGTGGCCACCTTAGGATCATAAAAGGTACTCTCAGTCTTCTTTTGAACGAACTCATAGTTACCCCGCTTAGGAAAGGTACTCCCCAGTGGAGCTTCAAATAACCCGGAGCTACCGGTCAGGGTCATGGACCGGATCAAAGCAGGATGACCTAAGGCATAGAGAATAGCAACATGCCCGCCGAGACTATTTCCAACAAGGTTCAGCTGGGTGTAGCCTTTGTATTTCACAAAATCCTCAACATGGTGAACCAACCCCATAACCGAAAGCTTGCGAAGCGGCATTTCAAAGATGGGCAACATCGGTACGACTACATTGATCTTACCTTTAAAATGATCAATGATTGTGGCAAAATTGCTCAATGCCCCAAAGAGCCCATGCAACAGCAACAAGGTCCTCTCCTGGCCAGGATCTGACTCTATATACTTAAACCCATTCTCCTCCTTGATCGAGTAGTTCATATATGAACGTTAAGATGCAAATTTATTCATTGTCGATTCCATTTAAGCAAGGCGATCTGCCTTTTTAAACCGGAAACGTATAAAAAACAAAAAGGTCAACAATAAAATACCTACCATCTGGTGCAATGCCCCAAATGAAACAGGTATCTCACCTTTACTTCCAAGTAATGTAAAGATGCCCAGCAGTACCTGCACCAGTACCAAACCAAATAATCCATAACCAATCCAATGCTTAGGGTTAGGAGCTGATTTAATCCATTGAATAGCAAATATCAAAACAGCGATAAATATCACATAGGCAACTAACCGGTGTTTAAACTGTACCAACGCAGGCATAAATCCGGACTGGTCATACAATAAGAGTGAATCCATATTCCAGTGACTGGTATCCATTATTATTTCAGGTACCCACACCCCATTCATCAAAGGCCAAGTGGGATAATTTAAGGCAGCTTTCATTCCAGAGACAAACCCACCCAAACAGATCTGTATGATCACCAGTATAATCAGTGCCTGTAAAGCTTTAACCCATCCCGCAGTCACCTCAATCTTTGCAAGTGACATTTCCTTCCACCAGGTATAATTCAGATAAATAAACAAAGTGATCCCAAGACCCAGGTGCACTGTTAATTTATAGGCATTCACCCACGGACGGTTGACCAATCCTGATGCTACCATAATCCATCCAAATACAGCAGCTAGCGCGGCAAGTCCTACAACGACCAACAACCTCCTGATCGTTGCTTTTGATAGTGCTCCCTTAAACATGAAAAATATAAACGGGAACAAAAACACAAAGCCCATGGTGCGGGCCCACAACCTATGGACATACTCCCAGAAATAAATGAATTTGAAATGGGACAAGGTCATGCCCTCATTGATCTTCTGGTATTGGGGAGTGGCTTTGTAAAGTGAAAATTCCTTTTCCCAATCGGCGGCATTCAAAGGCGGAACAGTACCCGTGACAATATCCCATTTTGTTATACTCAGTCCGGATCCGGTCAATCGGGTGATACCTCCCAACATGATCTGAAAGAGCACCATGACAACACCCGCACATAGCCAGGCATTCACCCATTTCCGATATGTTGCTCCTGAAGACATCCTGAGGCTCAAAGATACTTGACGCGCAGTTTTAGCCACGACTCCTGATAATGATCATTAATAGAATATTTAAAAGAATACATCATCATCATTAGGGATGTGAATTCGTGGAAAAGAAATTCAGTGAACTATTGGTAATCAATAACCCATCATTTATGCACGTCAATCCACATCCTTTTACACATGTTAATTTGTTGATTTATAATAAGTTATAATTAATTTCCCCAAACACCTTAAAATGTTTATAACATGAAATGTTTAATAATAAATATTTAAATATGTTGGCGTACTGGTCAACTGCGGAAGGATAATTCTACCCTGATGTGGAAGAAAACATCTTTACAAACAACTTACACTATTTATACACAAAACACTGACATCAACTGACTGGTTTTGTGGAAAAATCGCATCAAAACCACCTTTGATTCAGATAGGAATACACGTATAAATTACCTTTAATGTTTATAATTTTTCCTTTTCATGAAAGCAGTCATCCAGCGCGTAAGCCAGGCCAGCGTCATCAGTAATGGTGTTATGACAGGATCCATCCGGAAGGGACTCTTAGTCCTATTGGGAATTGGTCACGATGATGAAGTACAGGATGCAGAATGGCTGGCCGATAAAATATGGCAAATGAGGATTTTTCAGGATGCGGACGATAAAATGAACCTGGCCCTGAATGATATTGATGGCCAACTTCTTGTGATCAGCCAGTTTACATTACACGCCAGCACCAAAAAAGGCAATCGTCCATCATTTATAGCCGCTGCCAGACCCGAGAAGGCTATACCGCTGTATGAACATTTTATTCACTACCTCGAAAAACAAACCGGACGAGGAGTGGAAACAGGGATCTTCGGAGCCGATATGAAAGTGGATCTGATTAACGATGGTCCGGTCACCATCATCATGGACAGTAAAAACAAAGAATAATGACCCTACAGGAAGCACAAGAAAATGTGGATCAATGGATCCAAACTTATGGAGGAGGATACTTTTCCGAACTCACCAACCTGGGGATTCTCACGGAAGAGGTGGGAGAAATGGCCAGATGGATCGTTCGTCAGTATGGCGACCAATCCTTCAAGCCCTCAGAAAAAGAGGTGGATATTAAATCGGCCATCACCGATGAAATGACAGACATCCTCTGGGTCTTGCTTTGTCTCGCCAATCAGATGGATATAGACCTTACAACGGGCTTTGAAAAAAACCTTTCAAAAAAAACCCAAAGAGATAGTACAAGGCACTTAAGACGGTGACAAGGATGACGCATTACTACTATTAGGGTTTTTATATAGCTTTAACGGCAATTCAAACACGATACTATGAAAAAACACATTCTTTATTATTGCCTGGCTACCATCTTCCTGCTCACGGTAACTCAAACCACCAACGCTCAGGTTACAGCCCCAGCCACCACAAGCAATGTTGTTTTGGATGCAAAGACACAGGCGAAGGTGGATAAAATAAGAGTGGACCTGGCAAAAAATCAGCAAAAGCTGAATAAGGAAATGGCCTCGTATGAAAAATCAAAGATGAAATACGACAAGGACATCAATGCCGGCAAACTCTCTCCAAAGGACAAAGCCAAAGCGGAACAGAAATTATCCAAGGCAAATCTCAGCATAGGTAAGCTGAAACAAAAGATTGCGAAGAACGAAGAGGACCTCGCAAAGTACAATCTGTGAGACTACTCCGGAAAGGATAAATAAAACCCGCGAAGGTCATCGGCCAAAGCTGGCAGAGATTCATACATCGACATGTGACCTACACCTGGATACACCCGCAACAGACACCGTTCAGATAAAGCAGCCATCCTGTAGGAAAACTCCAATGGTACCGCCGTATCTAGTTCACCAGCAATGATCATCACCGGCACATGCATATGAGTCAGCGTCTTAGTATGATCCCCCCGGTCTCTCATGGCCATCGCTCCATAATACCAGGCTTGTTGTGGATGGTGCATTCCTCTTGCCACTAATACATCTATAAGAGAACGAGGAACACGATTTACCGCAAAGAGTGATGGTATCATTCTTTGCACTAAAGGGCCATGTCCAACATTTTCGATTTCTTCAAGTGTCTTCGATCGTTGCTGTTTTTTTTCGGGAGTGTCTTCAAATACATGGCTGTGCAGTAAAACAAGACTGGCTATGCGTTCTGGTTTTTGTGCAATCATTTCCATGCACACATACCCTCCCATGCTGTGTCCGACCAAATGAAATGGGCCATTGATACGTTGCGAAACAATATCCAGGTATTGTCCGGCCAGACCCGAAATGGAATATTCAACAGGGACCGAATCATCCCCGAATCCGGGGAGGTTTAAATACACCACATCGAATCCTTCAAAAGCGATTTCAACGGGCGACCAGATACGTGGGTCAAATCCATACCCGTGGATGAGCACAATGGTTTCCCTTTTCCTTATCATTCAGCACGCCAATTTGATGGTCCTCAAAATACAAGAAATACGCCAGCCGCACCATCCGCATGACACCACCCCACGAGAGGTAACCCACGAAGAAAATAATACTAGTATCTTTCGGGCCGCAAATTAAATACTGCACGTATGGCATTGACGATAGGCGTTCTGAAGGAAATATCAGACAAAAGGGTAGCAATCACTCCGGAAAATATCAAGCGGTCCAAAGTAAAAGACGCCGCATGGTGGATAGAATCCGGGGCCGGGAAAGAAGCAGGTTTTGATGACCAGATGTATGCGGCCGGAGCCACGATTAAAGACAGAAACACAATCCTGAAAGGGGCGGATATTATTATTTCCATTTTTCCGGTGGCTGACCACGAGTTGGCATCTATTCACTCCGGAGCCCTTGTCATTTCTCAATTCAGACCCTACCAGGACGATACCGTCAACGCAAAACTCAGCCAGCATGCATTCAAGGCATTGAGCATGGACATGATTCCGCGCACCACGCTGGCTCAGGCGATGGACGTACTTTCCTCTATGGCCTCGATTGCCGGCTATAAAGCGGTACTCCTTGCGGCCCAAAACCTCCCAAGATATTTTCCAATGATGATCACCTCTGCCGGAAGTATTCGTCCCGCCAAAGTCCTTGTCATTGGAGCCGGAGTAGCAGGGCTGCAGGCCATAGCTACGTCAAGAAAACTCGGAGCAATCGTGGAGGCGTTTGATGTGCGCTCAGCCGCCAAAGAGGAAGTGCAAAGCCTTGGAGCCAAGTTTGTAGAAGTCGAAGGGGCAAAGGACGATAAAGGAGCGGGTGGTTATGCCGTACAACAGTCCGAAGAATTTCTCGCCAAACAGCGTGCTGAAGTTCAGGTCCGTGCCGCAAAAGCAGACGTGATCATTTGTACCGCACAGGTGCGCGGAAGAAAGGCACCGGTGCTGATCGAAGCAGATACAATCAACAATATGCGCCACGGTTCCGTCATTGTCGACCTGGCTGCATCAACAGGCGGTAATTGCGCCCTCACACAAAACGACAAAACCATCCAGGTCAATGGGGTGACCATCATTGGCAATTCAGCCCTGGAGTGTGAGATGCCGGAAGATGCCAGCCAGATGTTTGGCAACAACATTCTCAACGTTTTGGCACACATCACAAAAGACGGAGCACTGGACCTTAGAATGGAAGACGAGATCATAAAGGGCTCACTCATCAAGAGCTAATCTTTAATCATCTTTTTGGTTGTAGGACAAACCCAAAATTATTACCAGCCCTAATCGTCATCTTCTCCGGTTTCCGGGGCCGGGTTTACCATCGCGCCGTCACGGATTTCTGTGTGCCTGATTTCGCCGCCACTGACCCCCAGCCTTCAGGACAAAAATTTTTTTAACCTTTGTGTCGTTATATGGGAGTCTCAGGCGCCATTCCTACCCACCACAATACAGCGCCTTGCCCTGTATTTTATCCACCACCCACCAAGAATGTTTAAACCAACGAAATCCTCATGACGGGATTGACACATCGATTCTATAGAGGCGTTATGATCGCCATTGGTTTTGCGGTATTGATATGGCTCATCTATATCGGATACTCTTATTATGGTACTTCGGTCGAAGAAAGACCCTTTCATGATGACCACACCATGTTAAAACCGAGCGGACCACTGGGACACGGTCTGGGGATACTTGGAACCCTGCTGATCCTGATAGGCGTATTCTCATATATCGGCCGAAAGAAAAACAAGTTCCTGCCCAAAGTGGGTGCGCTCAAATACTGGCTGGAATTCCACATATTCCTGTGTTCGGTTGGTCCGCTGTTAATACTGTTTCATACAGCTTTTAAGTTCGGTGGTATTGTTTCTATAAGCTTTTGGAGTATGGTGGCCGTAGTTTTGAGTGGGGTCATAGGTAGGTTTATTTATATCCAGATTCCAAGGACAATTCAGGGACGGGAGTTGAGTCGGACAGAGATCAGGGACATGAAGGAAAACCAAAGCAAGGAATTGGCAGAGAAATATGGTTTGAATGAATCGCTGTTTAATCGCCTGATGAACGCTACCCGAAAGGAGTTTGCCTTCCCGGATAGCGGATTCCTGGAAAGGATAAGAGAAAGGAGCAAATACAACAAGGAAATCAAGGACGAGGTAAAACAAATCATGACAGAGGCCGGATTGACGGGAAGAGATAAAAAGGGCGTCATGAAACTGGTCAACAACGAAATGAAATTAAATGCCAGGATCAGCAGGCTGCAGACCATGCAGACCCTCTTTAAATACTGGCACGTGGCTCACCTGCCCTTTGCTTTGATTATGTTGGTGATCATGGTCATTCATGTGGCCATTACGATAGCTTTTGGATACCGCTGGATATTCTGACCATGGAAGTGTTGCTGGAGAAATTAATCATTTATGGTATCGTGATCTTGCTGATCATGCTCACGATATGGTTATACGTGCGGCAACTCAGACGCAACTCCAGGAGAACAGAAGCGAAAATTGAAAAAGCCAAAGAACACGGACTGCACGAGCCCGTATCCCTCCATCCCGAAATTGATGTGAACACATGCATTCAAAGCGGAGCATGCATTGAGGCTTGTCCTGAAAAGGAAATCATTGGAATACGCAATGGTAAGGCCACACTGATCAATGCCTCCAGGTGCGTTGGGCACGGAGCTTGTTTCCATGCGTGTCCGGTTGAAGCGATTTCGTTGGTCATCGGAACCGAAAAACGCGGTGTGGATCTTCCGCATGTGAAACAGGATTTTGAAACAAATGTGCCGGGCATATTTATTGCCGGAGAACTTGGCGGAATGGGGTTGATAAAAAACAGCGTGGAACAGGGAAAACAGGCCGTCGGAAATATTTCGAAAGTCATCAACAAGGCGAAGGAAACTCAATATGACCTTGTCATCGTGGGTGCGGGGCCGGCGGGAATTTCGGCAACGCTGGAGGCCAAGAAGCAGGGACTAAAAACAATTACGCTTGAACAGGACACATTGGGCGGCACCGTCTATTCTTTTCCCCGGTCTAAAATTGTGATGACCTCACCAATGGACCTCCCGTTGTTTGGTAAGGTGAAACTCACCGAAACCAAAAAATCTGAGCTACTCGGCCTGTGGCAAAAGGTATTAGGAGAAAACAAACTTACTATTCAGGAAAATTCGAAGGTTGAAGCAATTTCCAAGGAAGGCGATTTGTTTAAAGTCACGATTCAGGGAGGACATGAATACATCACCAAAGCGGTATTGCTAGCCATAGGACGCAGAGGGACGCCGCGCAAGCTCAACATTCCCGGCGAACAACTGGAAAAAGTGGCTTACCGGTTATTGGAGCCGGAACATATTTCAGGCAAAAACGTCATAGTTGTTGGCGGCGGAGATTCCGCGATCGAATCTGCTATGTTACTGGCGGAACAAAACAAAGTAATATTGTCTTATCGCGGCGAGGCCTTTCAGCGAATTAAGCCCAGGAACGGAGAACGCATTAATAAGGCCATAGAAGAGGGGAAAGTAGAGGTTATGTTTAACACCAACCTGATTTCCATTGAAGAAAACACAGTGACGATGGCGTTACCTGAAAACAGGAAACTCGTATTGGACAATGACCTGGTGTACGTATTTGCCGGGGGAGAACTTCCCACGCAATTTTTGCAGAAAGCGGGAATCGAAATCACGACACGATTCGGACACGCACTCTTAAAACACCCTAAAAGAAGGTAATTGGTGGGACAAAGCATCAACACATTCAAACATGCCCTCCTGCTGGTGTTATACATCGGGCTATTTCATGTACCCGCTTTCGCCCAGATTTCTCCGGGCGATCTGGCCAAACCTCACGCGCACCTGGAGGGCATGCTCAGTTGCACCAAATGCCATGTGCTCGGCGACAAAGTGTCCAACGAAAAGTGTTTGGATTGTCACAAAGAGCTTAAATCGAGAATAGATCAGAAAAAGGGATATCACGCCTCAACAGAGGTGGCGGGTAAGGATTGTTTTTCCTGTCACAGTGATCACCACGGAAGAAATTTTGAAATCGTACGGTTTGATCAGGATAAATTCAATCACGCACTGACAGGATATAAACTGACGGGTGCGCACGCCAAACAAGACTGTGCGTCATGTCATCGCGACGATCGGATTGAATCCGCGGAACTCAGAAAAAAAGAAAGAACATTTCTGGGATTAAAGACCGAGTGTATCGCTTGTCACAAGGACGCCCACCAAAACACACTGTCTACCGACTGCAAATCATGTCATGATACCGAAGCGTTTAAACCGGCACCATTATTTGATCACGCCAAAACAGAATTTCCCTTAAAAGGTAAACACAAAGACGTAGACTGTAAACGCTGTCACGAGGTCACCTTTCAAAACAGTGCCCTCTTCCAAAAATTTTCAGGCGTTCCGTTTAATAGTTGTGCGGTATGCCACGATGACGTACATGACGGAAGGTTTGGTACCGAATGCAAAGACTGCCACAACGAAGAATCGTTTACAAACTTCTCAGGCAATACCACATTTAATCACAATACCACCGATTTTCCGCTTGTAGGCAAACACAAGAGGCTTGATTGTGCGGCCTGTCACAAAACAGATGCTACGGTTTCGGCAGAGAATGTATTCAAAGAGTATAAAAACAAGGACTTTAAAAACTGCATCACCTGTCATGAGGATGTCCATGAGGCCAAACTCGGAAACGACTGCAGATCTTGCCACACAGAGGAAAGTTTTCAAAAGCTGCTAAACCAGGATAAGTTTAAACATGAGTTGACAGGCTATCCGCTGGAGGGAAAACACAAGACGATTGACTGCCGGAAATGCCACGAAACCAAAATGACAGAACCATTGGCTCATAACCAATGCGTGGATTGTCACGAGGATTATCACAAGGGACAATTTCTGACCAACGCCCTTAAGCCTGATTGCAGGGATTGTCATAGCGTGAATGGATTTGCGGGATCAACCTATACGATTGACCAACACAACAAGACCAAATTCCCATTGGTGGGATCACATTTGGCCACGCCATGTATTGCGTGTCATCATAAAAACGAAGAATGGACCTTCAGAAACATAGGCAGCCAATGCGTGGATTGTCATAAAGATGTGCACGAAGGAAAACTTAACGAAAAGTATTATCCACAAAAAGCCTGCAACCAATGCCACACCCCGGACAGCTGGACCACAGTTGAATTCGACCATCAGTTGACGGGCTTTTTACTGGAAGGGAAACATCAGGAGAACCAATGCGCGTCTTGTCATAAGCCAGAGGATACGGGCGGACAGCGGCAGATACCCTTTACGGGATTAAAACAAGAATGCGCTTCATGCCACGAGAATACACATGACCGTCAGTTTGAGGTTGACGGAGTGACAGACTGCAGGAGATGCCATACGGCGGAAGCCTGGAAGCCAAGTTCGTTTGATCACAATACGGCAAGGTTTAAACTCGAGGGGGCGCATCAACAGGTAGCCTGTAAGGAGTGCCACAAACCGGAAACAATAGAGGGAAAGCAGGTCGTGAGGTATAAGCTTGAGGACTTTGCCTGCGCATCCTGCCACCAGGATTGACAAACACCACATAATGAGAGCCGTATACATTTTACCCCTTCCGGCTCGTGGAGAATTCTGCCCGCTCGTCAAGTTTTTTTTGCTTGCCGGGTCGGATTTAATTAGATTTGTGAACCACACCATAATGAGGCGATAAAAAGCCTCGGCATTTACATCCCCTTTAATCGAATAAACCTTCAGGTAGGAGAAATTCTACTTGGTCTTCTTATTAAAGCGGAAAAGCCAGAAAATTAATGTTCAGGGTAATTGCTGTCGTGTGTGGAATACTATTGATCCTTGCGGAAACGCAAGTGTCCGCACAATCTCCGCATGGCAAAGACCTGCGTGTTAGTTGCGATGCCTGTCACACCTCCGACAGCTGGGCCATCAACAAAGACTCCATTTCATTCAATCACAGCGGAACACGTTTTGCACTTGAGGGCCAGCACGAAGTCATAGATTGCCGGAATTGTCACACCACGCTGGAGTTTGAACAGGCGGAACCGAATTGTGCGTCCTGTCACCTCGATGTGCACCAAAATACGGTTGGAGACGAGTGCTCCAGGTGCCACGATTCTAATTCGTGGCTGGTCAATAACATCGCTGAAGTACACCGGCAGATTTCCTTTCCATTACTTGGCGCCCATGCTGTTGCAAATTGTGTGGAGTGTCACCAATCCGATACAGAACTCCGTTTTGGGCCCATGGATTCCGATTGCTTTAGTTGCCATCAGGATGAATATGCGGCGACCACCAATCCCAACCACCAACAGGCTGGTTTTTCAACGGATTGCAGCACTTGTCACAAGTATGATGCCTACTCCTGGGATGCTGATGATATCAATCATGATTTTTTCCCCCTGACCGCCGGCCACGATATTGATGAGTGTGCGAAATGTCATACCGGATCAGATTATTCCAAAATTTCTCCGGAGTGTATCACGTGTCACGAACAGGATTACCTCGTCACCACCAATCCCAACCACCAGGTTGTTGGCATCAGCACAACCTGTGCAGAATGTCATACGACACAACCCGGATGGAAACCCGCGGAATACAAGGAACATGACGATCAGTATTTTCCGATATACAGTGGTTCACACAAAGGGACATGGGACCAGTGTTTAGATTGCCATACCGACCCCAACAATTACACATCGTTTACATGTATAACCTGTCATACCAATCCATCGACAGACGAAGAACATGACGAAGTGTTTGGGTACGCTTACAACAGTACGGCCTGTCTGGCCTGTCACCCGAATGGGGAGGAAGACGGAAACTTTGATCATAACAACACCAACTTTCCGCTGACCGGATCCCACACCACAGTGGAGTGTATTGATTGCCACAGCAATGGATTTACAGGTACACCCACAGATTGTTTTGCCTGCCACGAGAAGAATTTTAACCAATCCGTTAATCCCAACCACAGTGAGTTAGGATTATCCACAGATTGTGCTTCATGTCATACCACCAACCCCGACTGGAATCCGGCCACCTTTGCCAATCACAATGATTTTTATGCCCTCAATGGCGCGCATGCGATCATATCTAATGATTGCGTGAGCTGTCACAACGGAGACTATAATAATACACCCACTACATGTGTGGGTTGTCACCTTGAAGATTTCAATCAAACCACAGAGCCTTCTCATACCGCGCTTGGATTTTCTACCGAGTGTACCATGTGTCATAATGAGGATGCGTGGTCTCCTGCGACGTTTGATCATGATGAACTCTATTTCCCGATTTATAGCGGTTCTCATGAGGGTGAATGGAGTGATTGTATGGATTGTCATACGACCCCGGGTAATTTTGGAGAATTTACTTGTATAACATGTCACGCGAAACCGGAAACGGACGAACAACACTCAGGCGTGGCGGGATATCTGTATAATAGTACAGCCTGTCTCGCTTGTCATCCTACAGGCGAAGCAGATGGTGCGTTTGACCACAACACAACAGACTTTCCGCTCACCGGTGCGCACACGACCGTAGACTGTTTCCTCTGTCATACTAACGGATTTGAAGGAACACCAACGGCATGTCAGGCGTGTCATACACAGGATTATAACCAGTCTGTCAATCCAAACCATAGTGGTTTAGGGTTTTCAATGGATTGTGCGACTTGTCACACGACCCAACCGGGATGGAGCCCCGCATCATTGGATAATCACAATGATTATTATGTGCTCAATGGCGCACATGCAGCGATATCAAATGATTGTGCAAGTTGCCATAATGGAGACTATACTAACACCCCGAATACGTGTGCGGGTTGTCACCAGGAAGATTATAACCAAACGGTAGATCCGCCGCATGCCACGCTTTTATTTTCAACAGACTGCGCCTCCTGCCACACCGAAACCGCTTGGGAGCCCTCTACATTTGACCACGACAACCAATATTTCCCAATCTATTCGGGTGAACACGAAGGAGAGTGGGCCTCATGTAGTGATTGTCATACTACACCAGGCAACTGGGCCGTCTTTACTTGTATCACGTGCCATACTAATCCCGACACAGACGAAGAACACGCCGGTGTTGGAGGTTATGTATACAACAGCTCAGCGTGTCTGGCGTGTCACCCCACGGGCGAAGGTGATTTGGTTTTTAATCACAACACTACGAGTTTCCCGCTTACAGGAGGACATAACGGACCTACCTGTATTGATTGTCATGCCGGTGGTTACGAAGGCACTCCCACAGAATGTGTTTCTTGTCACCAGGGTGATTTCAATCAAAGCATCAATCCGAATCACGTGGCATTAGGCATCTCAACAGACTGTGCTTCGTGCCATACTACCGATCCGGGATGGGCGCCTGCGTCGCTTGCCAATCACAATGACTACTACGTCTTAAATGGGGCACACGCCATGATTTCAAATCAGTGTGCCACATGTCATAATGGCGACTATAATAACACCCCAAATACCTGCTCGGGATGTCATCAGGAAGATTACAACCAGACCACAGATCCACCACATCAGGCGCTGCAGTTTTCAACCGATTGTGCCACATGCCACAATGAATCAGCGTGGGAACCATCTACATTTGATCATGACGTACAGCACTTCCCCATCTACAGCGGATCACACCAGGGACAATGGAGCCAGTGTTTGGATTGTCACAACGTACCGGGCAATTATGCCCTGTTTACATGTATTACCTGTCACACAAATCCGGAAACAGATGAAGAGCACGCCGGGGTCAATGGCTATGTCTATAATAGCAGCGCCTGCCTTGCCTGTCATCCGAACGGAGAAGGGGAAGGAGGCTTTGACCATAACAACACGGCATTCCCGCTAACGGGAGCGCATATCATGGTCAATTGCCTCGATTGTCATGCTAACGGATACGAAGGAACGCCAACAGAATGTTCAGCATGTCATACTGCGCAGTTTAATGAAAGCACAAACCCCAATCACGTAGCGCTTGGCATACCCACAGATTGTGCCTCCTGCCACACCACCGCACCGGATTGGAATCCTGCCGCCTTCCCCATCCATGATAATTATTACGTGTTGCAGGGTGCGCATGCGATTATTGCGGATCAATGTGTGACCTGTCATAACGGGGACTACAACAATACGCCAAGCACGTGCGTCGGATGCCACCAGGACAACTATAACCAGGCGGACAATCCAAACCATACCGCATTGCAGTTTTCAACCGAATGCGCAACATGCCATACAGAGAATAACTGGATCCCTGCCGGTATGCCAAATCATGATGATTATTATCCACTGATGGGTGCACACGCCCTCATCGCGGATCAATGCGCATCATGTCATAATGGTGAATATAACAACACCCCAAATACATGTTTTGGCTGTCATCAGGACGATTACAATGCAACAAGCAATCCTTCACACTCATCTTTAGGGTTCGGAACGGATTGTGCGAGCTGTCACAATGAAAATGCATGGGTTCCGGCGGCGTTCAATCACGATGAGCAGTATTTCCCGATCTACAGCGGAGAACATCAGGGGGTTTGGGATCAGTGCCTGGATTGTCACACGAATCCAAATGACTATTCTGTTTTCACATGTATTTCCTGTCACATGAATCCCGAGACCAATCAGGAACACGCGGGAGTAAATGGATATGCCTATGTGGATGTATTATGCCTCGCATGTCACCCCACAGGAGAAAGTGATGTCAACTTTGATCATAATCAAACCGGCTTCCCGCTAACAGGTTCGCACCTCACCGTGGACTGTCTCGATTGTCATGCGAATGGATTTGAGGGCACACCTACGGATTGTAATGCTTGTCATACGACAGATTACAATCAATCCACTAATCCGAACCACCTTACATTGGGCATACCTACAGACTGTGCATCATGTCATACCACAGCTCCGGATTGGAACCCGGCCACGTTTGGTATTCACAACAACTACTATGTGCTTCAAGGCGCTCATGCGGTGATTGCCGACCAGTGTGTCACCTGCCATAATGGAGATTATAATAACACGCCCAATACGTGCGTGGGTTGTCACCAGGATGATTATAACAACACCAACAATCCATCACACGTAGCCCTGAACTTCTCTACCGATTGTGCTTCATGCCACACAGAGTCAGGTTGGTCTCCGGCAGAATATGAAGACCACGACGATCAGTATTTCCCGATTTACAGCGGAGAGCATGAAGGCGTCTGGGATCAGTGCAATGATTGCCATACCAATTCTAATAACTACGCCATCTACACATGTGTCACCTGCCACACGAGCAGTGAAACAGGGCAACAACACAATGGTGTGAACGGCTATTTTTATGAAAGTTCGGCCTGCCTGGCTTGCCATCCCGATGGGTCGTCAGAGGGTTCGTTTAATCACAACGAGTCAGATTTCCCTTTGACGGGGGCGCATCTCACCGTGGCATGTATCGATTGCCATAGCAATGGGTATCAAAACACGCCTACGGAATGCAGCGCATGTCACACGCCCGATTATAATGGAGCGACCAATCCTAACCATCAATCGCTGGGATTATCGATGGATTGTGTGACGTGCCATACTACGGCACCAAACTGGAATCCGGCGCTGTTCCCGGATCATGATGACTACTATCCATTATTGGGTGCGCATGCGGCTATTGCCGATCAGTGTGTCACGTGTCATAATGGAAATTACAACAACACACCAAACACATGCTTTGGGTGTCATCAGGATGATTATAACAACACCAACGATCCCGATCACCAGGCCGCGCAGTTTCCAACGACTTGTCAAAACTGTCACAGCCAGAATGCATGGGAGCCCTCTACCTGGGATCACGATGATCTCTACTTCCCTATCTACAGTGGCGAACACGAAGATGAATGGGATCAATGTACCGACTGTCACACCAACCCAAATAATTATTCCGTCTTTAGCTGCCTCGGCTGTCATGAGCAAAATGAAACCAATGAAGATCATGACGAAGTAGGCGGGTATCAATACAATAGCAATGCATGCCTGGCCTGCCATCCGGACGGCGAGGAATAGCGCGAGAAGAACACTACATGAGATATTTGTTGCTTTTATGTTGGATGGTGGTGACTAGCCTTGCAAGCTATGGTCAGGGCATAACCGATACACTCAACGGAGAGGTCACCTTTACGACTACGCAGAGTGTATATGTGCGCTTTCCAGCCACCCAAAACATAGCTGCAGGGGACACGTTGTACAACCTCCAAAGTGGAGTACTCATTCCTGCGTTGATCGTGAGGCACCTGTCTTCAACATCGGTTGTAGCGGATCCCATAAATGGCGCAACCTTTGAAAAAGGAGCAAAGCTATATGCCCGATTGCCCAAAGCAGAACCGGAGGTCATAAAACCAGATTCCATACCCATTCCCGTCATTCCAGAACCTGTGGTGGCCGGGGCTATCAACGAAGAGGAAGCACCTGCCAACAAGGTGGAAGACGAGAAGCCTTCATTCAAAGGCAGGATTTCTGCAGCGGCGTACATCACCTTCAATGATCATCCACAGAGTCAGCAGCAACGTATGCGATATGTCGTCACTGCGAATGCCAGGCGAATCAACAACTCCCGACTATCGGCAGAAGTGTATATGGCCTTCAGGCATACGGTCAATGAATGGGATGAGGTTCAGCAGGATTTTTTGCGTGCATTTAAGGTCTATAATCTTTCGCTGGAATACGATTTTGGTCAGGGCATGAAGGTATGGGCCGGAAGAAAAATCAATTTTAATATTTCCAATATCGGCGCCATCGACGGACTGCAGGCAGAAAAGAAATGGAAGAAGTTTCTCGTTGGAGGATTTGGCGGAAGCAGGCCGGATCTGATGGATTATGGTTTCAATCCTGATCTCGTGCAATATGGCGGATATGCGGGCCATATCCTTGAGACGAGAAACGGATTGGTACAAAGTACACTGGCCATGGTGGAACAACGCAACAGCGGGATGACGGACAGACGGTTTATGTACTTTCAGCATATCAATTCAGCCATTAAGAGAGTACACATCTTCACTTCCTTTGAATTTGATCTGTACACCCTCGAAAACGGCCTGCCCAAAAATACGTTCAACATCACAAGTCTTTATATCTCCGCGCGATATCGCATTTCGGACCGATTGTCAGTATTTGGATCTTTTGATTCGCGCAACAATATTATTTATTACGAGTCCTATAAAAACTTTATCGATCAATTGCTAGAAGACGAGACCCGGCAAGGATTCCGGTTTAATATGAATTACAGGCCAGTAAAAAAATTAAGTATCGGCGTAAATGCAGGCTATCGTTATCAACGGGATACTCCCGGAGATTCCAAAAACCTCAATGCGTATGTGACGTATACCCGCATACCGCTGATCGAAGCTTCGGGAACGGCAACGGTGACCATCATTCATTCACCATATCTCGATGGTATCGTTTATGGCGCCAGGATATCCAAAGACCTGATCAAAGGAAAACTTTATGGCGAACTTCAATATCGTATTGCGGAATATGGATACCGAAATCTTGAATTTCCCATTAAACAATCTATCCTCGGATTGAACCTCTCCTGGAGAATGACCAAAATGTTATCCTTTTCGGCAAACTATGAGACCGAAATACAAAACACAAAGTGGAACAACCGGATTTATACCAGTCTGATTCAGCGCTTCTGAAGCCTGTTCCTGTTTTGTTTATCCCACCGTATCGCCGTATCTTAATGCCTTCAAATCCACATAAAAATTCATACATGAAATCCTATATTTTTATTTTTATCGCCACCCTTGGCCTAATGTCTTGTGACTCTAAACCCAAGGTCATCGAAGCAGTAGATATCTCCACAGAAAACCAGGCACCGGCAGCCGACGAAGCCGCAAGCCAGACGCATAAAGGGGTTGCCCAGGAAATACTCCACACCTCCAAATACACTTACCTCAGAATGGATGAGGAGGGACAGGAAAAATGGATCGCCATACCAAAATCGGAAGTAGAAGTTGGAAAAACCTATTACTATCGCGGGGGCCTCAAGAAGAATAATTTTAAAAGCGTCGAACACGACCGGGTGTTTGAAACCGTCTACCTCGTCTCCGGTGTTAGTGAAAGCCCAACAATGTCAAGTCCGGGAGGAAGCATGGCCGGAGGCAATCCCCATGGAAACATGAGCAATACGGAGTCCGTAGAACTTGAAGGAAAAATTGCGCCTCCACAAGGTGGGATTTCCATCAAGGAATTATTTGACAACCGCAAGAAATATGAAGGGCAGACCGTCAGAGTGAAGGGCAAATGCGTCAAACTCAACAATATGATCATGAACCGCAACTGGATCCACCTTCAGGATGGATCACTGGACGATAAAAACATTGACCTGACGATTACGACGACCGAAAACGTACCCCTGGGCGCTGTAGTGGCCCTCGAGGGAAAAATCACCCTGAATAAGGATTTTGGGGCCGGATATAAATACGACATCATCATGGAAGAAGCCCGCTTATTGCAATAACGGGCACTTTTGCATTCGTTTGACTGCATTGCAGCAAATAGGCGCTTTTCTAGTCTCTTAGATTTATGAAACCGATATTCGATAAATTATTTTCCACCAGGGCGGCGGGAATCTATATGTTGCTGTTCGCCGCGGCAATAGGTGGAGCCACCTTTATTGAAAATGACTTTGGCACCAGTGCCGCGCAAAAAGTGATTTTTAAAGCCAGATGGTTTGAAGTGTTGCTCGTCCTGTTTGGCCTCTCCGTCTTGTATAACATCTACAGATACCGGTTGATCCAGCAGAAAAAATGGGCCACATTTCTATTTCACGCCTCCATCATTATCATCCTGTTGGGCGCGGGGATCACGCGATACATCGGGTATGAGGGCGTGATGCACATCCGCGAGGACAGCGCATCCAATACCATTATTTCAGCAGAGACCTATCTCTTGTTTGAAGCCCGTCAAAACGGCAAAGCCTATCGATTTGATGAGAAGGTTCACTTTGCCTCATTGGGTCAGAATAAGTTTAACGAAACATACCAGATCGGAAACGATGTCATCAGGGTAGAACTGGATGGCTTCATTCCCAATCCCGAAAACACGCTTGAGACCACGGACGACGGTGTGCCGATTATCAAACTGGTCATTGCCGGAAACAATGGCCGAGAAGAATATTATCTCGAGGACAAAGATCTCAAGTTTATCAACGGCGCGTGGTTCAACTTCGGAAATCCGGAACAACCCCAGGCCATCAACATGTATTACAGGAACGATTCCCTTGTGTTGAAATCACCGGAGACACTGGCGCACATGGTCATGGCCACACAAGCGAGAGACACTATTCCCGCAGGCGTGTATATGCCATTGGTGGTCAGATCGCTCTATAGTGGTGCCAACATCAACTTTGTCATAGGTGACTTTAATCCCAAAGGCAAACTCATGATGAAGTCATCCGGACGTAAGATGACCAACGAAAGCATGGCCGCATTGAAGCTCAACATCACCATCAATGACGAACCGTCTTCTGTCTTCATCTATGGCAACAAAGGCATAGAAGGCGCGCCGGAAAAAGTCAAAGGGGGCAACACAGAATTGCTGGTTTCCTATGGGGCGAAACAAATACAACTACCGTTTTCACTCAAGCTTCGTGATTTTATCATGGAGCGGTATCCGGGCACCAATAGTGCATCATCGTACGCAAGTGAAGTGACCCTTATCGATCAGCGAGAGGGGGTAAATAAAGATTTCAGGATTTATATGAATAATATCCTGACCTATGGGGGGTATCGTTTTTTCCAATCTTCTTTTGATCAGGATGAATTGGGTACGGTACTCAGTGTAAATCATGATTTCTGGGGCACGTGGGTTTCATATATCGGGTATGCATTGCTCACGCTGGGATTGGTTTTGGTATTACTTGACAAGAAAAGCCGCTTCCAGGAGATATCCCGCAAGCTTGATGATTATCGTCAAAAAGAAAAGACAGGTGCCGTAGCGGCCATCGCCGCATTAATGATGATGTTGCCGGCCAATAACGTACTGGCAGAAAACATCAACGAAAACGCCTTGCATGTCATTTCGAAAGAACATGCCGCACAGTTTGGTCGCCTGCAGGTGCAGGATGAGAAGGGCCGCATGAAGCCCATGAACACCATGTCGAGTGAGGTGATGCGCAAAGTGGCGAGGAAGGAAAGTTTGTTTGGACTGACGTCGGACCAGATCTTCCTGATGATGACCCTCTATCCAGAAGAGTGGACACAACAGCCGATGATTAAGATCGGCAGCAATGAAGAGATACGAAAATTGATTCCTGCCAAAGAAGAACTGGCATCGTTTAATGACTTCTTTACGCCAGACGGACAGTACAGGTTGAGAGATCAGGTGCGACGTGCATACAGTCTGCAACCCATAGATCGGAATGCGACGGACAAAGAGATCATGAAAATTGACGAGCGGGTCAATATCTGCAATATGATTTTCAATGGCACGATGGCGAGACTTTATCCGGTGGAAGGACACCCCGGAGACCAATGGATGACCCCGGCCGAAGCCATGCGTCCACAGACAGAATTTCCCCTGGATCCTTTTGTATTAGGCTTTCTCCCAACCTATGTAGGCGCAGTTCAGGAATCCATGAATGATCAAAACTGGACCAGGGCCGATCAGCAAATAGAAGCACTGCATCAATACCAGCAGAGTAAAGGCGGAAATATCGTCGTGTCGCAGCGGAAAATTGACATGGAGATCCTGCTCAATAAAATGAATGTGTTCTCCAGATTAAGTAAGGGTTATGGGCTGCTTGGAGTTTTATTCCTGGTGCTGTTTTTTGTCAGCGTATTTAAGCCGGAAAGCAACATCAAAATGTTTACTAAGGTGGCCTTTGGATTATTAACACTTGGGTTTATTGCGCACACGACAGGATTAGGTATTCGTTGGTATGTCAGTGGACGGGCACCATGGAGCAACGGGTATGAATCTATGATCTATATTGGATTTACTACTGTGTTGGCAGGGCTCATCTTTGCACGCAAGTCACTTGGTGGTTTAACGGCCACATCCATATTAGCTTCAACGATTTTGATGGTGGCGGGATTGAGTTGGTTGGATCCGGAAATTACACCGCTAGTGCCCGTATTAAAATCATATTGGTTGACCATACACGTTTCGTTGGAGGCCGGTAGTTATGGATTTTTAATGTTGGGCGCAATCATAGGATTGCTCAATCTCATCCTGATGATCTTCCTCACGCCAAACAATGAAAAGCGGATTTTCAGAACGATTAGGGAGATGACATATGTGAGTGAGATGACATTGATCGGTGGATTGATCATGGTCAGTATCGGTACGTATCTCGGTGGCATTTGGGCCAATGAGTCATGGGGAAGATACTGGGGATGGGATGCCAAGGAAACCTGGGCGTTGGTGACGATCCTGGTCTATGCGTTTATTCTGCACATGCGAATGATCCCCGGCATGCGTGGGCTTTATGCTTTTAACGTTTCGTCTTTGTTTGGATTTGCTTCCGTGATGATGACCTATTTCGGTGTCAACTATTACTTGTCCGGCTTGCATTCTTATGCCGCGGGCGATCCTGTGCCCATTCCACCGTCTGTGTATGGTACGGCTATATTCTTCCTTGTCGTGAGTTTACTCGGGTATTGGAAGTACAGGAAGTTTAATGCATAGAGTATAGGGCATAGGGTATTGAATTTGGAGAATCAAAATACTGCGCCTCTGCGTCTCTGCGCGAAACTTTTTGTCTTAATCACTCCCGATAGCTATCGGGATAACCGGATTAAAGGATTTCACGGATTTTTTGTCAGGAATATGATAGAATAAAACTGCGTCGTTGCGTCTCCCGCTGCATCCTGCAGAGCAGGATGGCGGGATCTTCGCAAAGCTTCGATCCGCGCGATAATTTTACATGACGTAGAGTGTAAACTTTAAAACTTCGTGTTTTCCATTTCCTCCACCACCATTCGTGGCTTTGCATAATCGCGGATTGTCTTTGCGTTGACCCAGGCTTCGTTTTCGTGCTTTACCAGTGCTGCTTGGTTTAGTTTGAAATAGTGAAAACGACCATGGATGGTTTGATGCGATAAGAGTTGCTGTTGTGGTTCGGAAGCATGTGTAAAAGAGACATCGCGATGGCCAACTATGCGTTCAATCGCAGGAAGAAGAGATTTCATAGAAAGATTTCGGTCCGTTTCCCGCTCGACCATAGGTGGTGTGTATAATCCTTTCCAGATATCGTTTTCATTACGTCGCACCAACAGCATTCGTCCGCGCCATTGCAGGACGATGAAATGAAAATACCGGATACGGTTGGTTTTCTTTTTCGATCTCACCGGCAGTGAGGATACCATATCGTGTTTGAAAGCAAAACATTTCTTTGACATGGGGCATGCCAGGCAATCTGCGCCTTTGGGTTTGCATACCACGGCCCCGAAATTCATCAGTGCCTGGTTGAATGTACCGGGATCTGCGCCGGACATAAAGGATTCAGCCACCTTTCGGATTTGTTCGTGTACCGATGCATCATCAATCGATGATGTGATACCCGAATATCGTGCGATGACGCGCTTGACATTTCCGTCCACCACCGGATGTGGGAGGCCGTATGCAAACGAAGCGATGGCGGCGGCGGAGTAAGGTCCTACGCCCGGCATTTTTAATAACCCCTCATAATCCGTTGGAAAGTGGCCGCCACATGACTCCATCAGATACTGTGCGGCTTTATGCAGATTGCGTGCCCTGGAGTAGTATCCCAGTCCCTGCCAATAACGTAGCACTTCATCTATCTGTGCCTCTGCCAGTGATGCCAGGTCCGGAAATCTTTTAATGAACCGCAGGTAATAAGGTGCGCCTTGTTCGATGCGGGTTTGTTGCATGATGATCTCCGACATCCAGATATGATATGCGTCGCGCGGGCCGCCGTCCCATGGGAGGGGGCGGGGGTTGGCGTCGTGCCATTGGAGGAGGAGTTGGGTGAAGAGGGAGGGCATGATGCGGTAAAGATCGGATATGTATTGGATTCAACATCACGACCGCTTAGCCCGTGTTTTGGTGAATATGTAGAGACGCGATTAATCGCGTCTCTACATATTCGCGGAACGAACCCTATGTTCTCCGCAGCCTCTTTTGTCTGAATCACGGATTGACACGGGTTTCACGGATTATTTTAATACTGCGGCATCAAAAATTATTTGAATTGGTACCAGAGCTTGTCGAAAGAGAGAAATCTTTCTGCTCTTGTTCCGTTTTGCCCACGCATTAAAGCTCAATGATCATTGGTGCTAGTTGCAGATCGGTGGAATAGATTTCAGTCCACGCCTGGTTCAGCTCATTCCTGTAAATAAGTTTATAGGCAGGATTATTCCGAATGGATTCATACTTGTATTCATCCAATTCTATACAGGAGAATATGATCAATCCGGTGTCCGGAGGTATTTCACCCTGAAACACAGCGTGATTAAACGGTGTGGTGTCTGAAAGATATCCCAGCATGGGCAGCGTCATGTTTTGTTGCATCAGGAAATGAGCAAAGATGCGCTTGTCTGTCCAACGATGTAGTTCACAGAACCGGATGGCTTCCTGATGAGACCTGACAGCATTTATATAATTGATGCTTGCGTCATCATGCCATCCCTTGTATTTATAATTATGGAGCATGGAAAAGACAAAGGCCAGGAATACGAAGGTAGCAGCTGCCATGATCGTTCGAGGATAGGGAGCAAGAGCCTTTGTAAGGGCCATGATAGAGAGAACTATCAGAACAGGAAAAATCACCAACAAATACCGCGTCATAAGGAAATTGAAAGCACTGAAAATTATAACCACCAAAACAATCATCAAACTTACATAGATAAACCCCCTTTCTGTTTTATTGGCCTCATAATGCTTACGAACAACTATGCCTATAATGCATAATATAAGCAGCGTGAATGCGAGTTTATGCAGGAAAAACAACAATATCAACACCAGAAGACCGGGACCGATGATTTTGAGGTGTTTTTTAACGTCATGCTTAAGAAACGGAAGCATGAGCGCTATAAGAAGCGACAACACCAATATGATCCTTCCTTGTTCGAAGAAAATAAATTTCAGAATTATAGTCAGCTTTGAGAATACCTGCGAAAAGGAAAAATCAACCATGCTTACATGCAAAGGGTAGAAGAACCAGCCAAGCGATATTTTCTGAACCAGATAGAAAAACAGGGCAGGCAGCGCAGCGGCATAAATCGGAATCGAAGTTCGAAAGGATCGGGTTTTATCAAATAGAGCAGTAATCACAAATGGGACCAGCAGGATCAAACCGGTTTCCTTGGTCAGGCCCATCAAAGAAGCATAAATGAAGAAATGAAAATGTTTTTTCAGGATATAATGCAGGAGTGATTGCGTGAGCAGGAATGTTAGTAGGATTTCCGGTAAAACAAAAGAAGCCTGTACAAAGAACACTTCCTGCAGGATGAGCAATGGCACACTGAGCAAAGCATATGTTTTGGGGAGTACCAGCAACGAAAGTTTATACAGGGAGATAACGGTCAGCACAGCTATCAGCAGCGCAAGGATGTGCATGGACGTCGTTGATGGATTCACTAGTTTCATCCAGGCAGAAGATACGAAGTAGAACAAAAGAGGATGGCCGCGGTACAACCCGGGATCAATACATCCGGGAGACAAGCAAGGGGTATGCGTGGCCATTTCATGAATGGCGGGCATATACGACCAGGCTTCATCCCAGAAATAGGGCCTATTGATCATGGCCGAACTGGCCAGGATAAAGAGGAAAATGATTACCGAAAGAAGGAAATAGGACAGCCGGTTGTGTAGCATGATTTTGAAGGGGCGTGCATATCAAAGCTATTAAAATTTTGCCCGGAATTGCATAAATCAGGTGCCATCTCTATGATGGAAAACTAAAGTCTTGTGGTTAAATACAGATCCCTCTCTCCAACCTATACACCCTCGTCTCATCCCCTCCAAATACCCTTTCTTCCACAAACCGGAATCCAAGGCGCTCATAAAAGCGATGGGCGCGGACGTTGGAGGATAGGGGGTCGATCAGGATGGGAGTGGTTCGTAGAGTTGTTGGTTGCCTTCCGTTGGAAACGGCGAAAAAGATATTACTGCCACTCATGGTTTTGTGATCCGAAGCACGCAAGCGTAGGTACAACCTACGCTCAACAATGGTGGTGGGTGGTTTATGTTGGTTACCTCCTGTTAAAACAGCGAATAAGCCATAACTGCCAACGATGATTTTTTGACCCGAAACACGCGGACGTAGGTCAACCTACGCCCAACTGATCATACTGTTTCTATTTGAAGTCCCCGTTTGGGGATTTAGGGGCCAAACGGAGCACTTCGAGATGGGCTGATGTCGGTTACCTCCCGTTGGAAACGGCGAAGAAGATTATACTGCCTGAAGTGCTCTTGTGATCCGAAGCACGCGGTCGTAGGTACAACCTACGCCCAACTGATCATTCTGTTTCTATTTGAAGTCCCCTTCAGGGGATTTAGGGGCAAAACTTATGGCCTTGACGTGTGATAACGTTTCTGGATCATGTCCTTCAGCTCCTTGCGGGCAAAGAAGATGCGGCTCTTGACGGTACCTAATGGCAGGTCGAGCACATCGGCAATCTCCTGGTATTTGTGACCGAGATAGTGCATCTCAAACGGTACGCGGAGGGACTCGTCCAGGCTTTCCACCATGGTGTTGAGCTCGTCCATCATGATGTTGGATTCCGCACCGTTGCTGATGGAGGCGGCACCACTGTTGATATAGTAGAGATTCTCCGTACTGTCAATAATGGTCCGGGTCTTGACGTTCTTCCGGTAGTTGTTGATGAAGATGTTCTTCATGATGGTCAACAACCATGCTTTGAGGTTGGTCCCCGGGATGAACTTATCCACATTGCTGATGGCCCTGAAGGCAGTTTCCTGATACAGGTCCTTGGCCTCTTCCGTGTTTTTGGTCAGCTTGTATGCAAAGGTGTGCAAAGGGCCACTGAGACCGGAGAGTTGCTGATTGAAATCGGTGGTTGACATAGCTTCGTTTTTTGTTGAATCAAAAGTAAGGGAGAGTTGAACAAAAACCAAGTAAAAGTTAGACAAAATGATTCTTTTTAACGATAAATTAACGGACGACAGCTATACGACAAATTCAAAGTACTGAAAATCAACACAATAACAAAATAACAATATTTCACAAAATATTGAAAATACAAAAACACAATCATCTTTTTAGATTTTGTCTACGCTCATTGCCCTAATCGTGGCACAGATCAGCCTGTAGCCTGATGGTTACACCATAAAACATTACATTTATCCCTCATATATCAATGCCACTATGATTCAGGTAGCGATCATCGCAGGAGGACCCTCTGCAGAACGAGGGGTTTCTCTCAAAAGCGCTCAAACGATAGCCAAACATCTCCCGGTCGATAAGTACACATCTACCACAGTTGATATCACACCGGATGGATGGCGTGCAATTGATACCCGTCAACGCGTAGATCTCAATACGTTTTGCCTGGTGGATGATCATGGCGCAACGATCCGAAAGTTTGATTTTGCATTTATCATCATCCACGGCACACCCGCAGAAGACGGCAAGCTCCAGGGCTATTTTGAAATGATGGGCATTCCCCACAGCGCATGCGGTGTATTGAGCAGCTCGCTGACGTTCAGCAAACAGATGTGCAAGGACCATCTCAAACTGTATAACATCCCCATGGCCGAGAGTATGATCGTGTCTGCGCAAGTCACGAGATCAGATGTAGAAGCAAAAGGCATCACGCTACCATTGTTTGTCAAGCCCAACAACAATGGTTCAAGCTATGGCGTCACTAAAGTGAAAACGTGGGATCAACTCGAACAAGCGATCACACATGCATTGGACTATGATCATGAAGTCATGATCGAACGCGCATTGCAAGGCACGGAGTTTTCATGCGGTGTTGTCAGAGACGGACAGACCTACCACGTACTACCGATCACTGAGATCATTCCCAAGGGAGAGTTCTTTGATTTCGCGGCCAAGTACGAAGGACAGAGTCAAGAGATCACTCCCGCGAGATTGAACGAAGCGCTCACCAAACAATGCCAGGATCGTTCAGGGTATCTCTATCGTGTATTGGGATGTCGTGGCATGGTCCGGTTTGATTATATCCTGGAAGGCGATACCTTTTATTTGCTCGAAGCCAACACTACTCCGGGCATGTCAGAGGCTTCTATCATTCCGCAGCAAGCCAAAGCGTATGGCTGGAGTATTTCTAAATTACTTGATACGGTTGTGGAAGATTGTTTAAGCAATCCGTATTGATTATCTTTAACAGGACCTAACAGACATCATTCAACTTAAATCAAAACCATATGTCCAAGTTTCAAATCACCAAAAGAAGCAACGGAAACCTTCAATTCAACCTGGTGGCCAGCAACGGACAAACCATCTTAACCAGTCAGGGCTATACTGATAAAAAAAGTTGTAAGGCAGGAATCGATTCAGTAAAAAAGAATGCCGTAAAAGCAGAACAGTACGAGACCTTGGTGGCCAAGAATGGAAAGAATTACTTTGTATTAAAGGCTACAAACAAACAAGTTGTTGGAACTAGTCAAATGTATGCCAGCAGCGCAGGTTGTCGAAACGGAATGAAGTCCGTCATGAAAAACGGACCAATTGCGACAACAGAAGACTTGTCAGAATAGCACTCGTTTCTGGAGAAACCAATACTGAAAAGGGAAAGCGATCAGGCCGCTGACGGTTCGTTCATTATGTCCCTATAGATCAGTCGTCCAACGACGATCATGCTTCCGATCACACCACCGATCAATATGCCAATGATAAGCTTGCGCAACAATGAAATCTGCGTGGGATAGATCGGCGAAATCGGCGAATCGATCACCTGGATAAACGGCATCTTGTTTTTCAAACTAAAATCAGCCACTTCGGTATTTTTCAACACCTCCGCATACATCGCGGACAACGCGGTGATCTCACGTTGCAGGCGGAGCTCAGACAACTGGTCCGTGCGCAATAAAAGGCCTCTGTGTGAGTCTTTGAAATTGGCCAATTGGTATTCTGTTGATTTCAACACCGCCAGCACACTGTCTCTCTTGGCACTGACGACATTGTATGTTTTAAGTTGTTTTTCAATCGCCTTGTTGACATAATAATCACTGAGAGATTCAAACATGCGTTGCGCCAGAGCAACAGAGAGTGCTTCATTGGTCGTCGAGACATGGATCGACATGATGTTGGTGTCCTCATTATAATCACCGGTCACCAGCGCTAATTTGGGATCTTCCGGCGGACCAATAATGAAGTTGTACAGGAAAACCAGCATTTCATTTTCCGCGCGATTAAACACAGGAAGACTATCGTGCGTATAGAGGAAACCATCTGCGTGTTCGCTTTTGATCGCATTACCCAATTCGTATTCCCGGATCAGGTGATTGGCCAGGAAATCATTTTTTCCATCCATTTCAAGGCGGGAAAACAAGGTGTTTTCAATGACGCGCCTGGACTTACTCAGCGCCAGAATTTTATCCAGATTATAACGTGATGGCCTGACGGATCCAAGTCCAAACTGCCCCAGGATACCGGTGAGTCCTGCCGAACTCCCACCTTCTTCTTCATCCACGCTGAATGTGATCTGCGCGGGATACACCGGCACAAACGTAAAATACTTGTAGGCTTGAAAAGCCATGGCCAACAGGATACAAATGGCAGGCACCTTCCAGGAGCGCATGATCTCCCGGGCAAAGAGCCGCACCTTGAGGATCAGATCCCGCAAGGAAATTTCATCATTATGCTGTGTTCCGGTTTCTTCCATGATTTACCCTGAGATCAACTTCATCAGGTACTGTCCGTAACCGCTCTTTAGCAAAGGTTGTGCCTGAATGGCGAGTTGCTCCCGGGTGATAAAGCCCATGCGGTAGGCCACCTCCTCAATACATCCCACTTTCAGGCCCTGCCGCTTCTCTATAATGCGGACAAACTCGGTGGCATCATGCAGGCTGTCAAAGGTGCCGGTATCCAGCCATGCGGCCCCGCGACCAAACGTCTTGACCCTCAGTTTGCCTTGTTTAAGGTAGGCCTGATTCACATCCGTGATCTCATATTCACCTCTTGCGGATGGCTTGAGCTGGCGGGCGATGTCGACTACCGTGTTGTCATAAAAATAGAGTCCGGGTACGGCATAGTTTGACTTTGGGTTGGTAGGTTTTTCCACGATCTCCAGAGCTTTCATGTTCTCATCAAACGAAACCACACCATAGCGCTCCGGATCAGAGACCGTATACGCAAAGATCACAGCGCCATCAGGATCTTTGCAGTCCGAAAGAAAGTCCGGCATTTGCGCGCGATAGAAAATATTATCCCCCAGGATCAGGCACACCGAATCATCACCAATAAAATCAGCCCCAATCACAAAGGCCTGTGCCAATCCATTGGGCACTTCCTGGATCGCGTACTGAAAATTGCACCCCAGCGCACTTCCATCTTCCAGCAACCGCACGAAACCGGCATGGTCCTCTGGCGTGGTGATGATGAGGATGTCGCGTATCCCTGCCAGCATAAGGACGGATAGCGGGTAGTAGATCATGGGTTTGTCGTACACCGGGATCAGCTGTTTGGACACAGCCCGTGTAATGGGGTATAATCGGGTGCCGGAGCCTCCGGCGAGTATGATGCCTTTCACAGGCTCAAAGGTAAGGAGGAATTAGGAGTCAGGAGTCAGGGATCAGTTTGATTGAATTCGTGAAAATTCGCGTGAATTCGCGGCAAGAGCATCGTGAGTCGTCAGACGTCAGTCGTGAGATGGGGAAAATTGAATTCGTGAAAATTCGCGTGAATTCGCGGCGAAATAAATTACGAATTACGAATTACAAATTACGAGGACACGTCAATGGTTTGGTAGAGTCTAATTTGTGAAAATTCGCGTGAATTCGCGGCAAGAGCATCGTGAGTCGTCAGACGTCAGTCGTGAGATGGGGAAAATTGAATTCGTGAAAATTCGCGTGAATTCGCGGCGAAATAAATTACGAATTACAAATTATGAATTACGAGGGATATTCTAGATGTTAATGAAAACAAATTCGCAACATATCAGGAAATCTTTTCAGGACCAGAGCCGACGGAGTCGAGGATGTATCTGCCATCTGAGCAGAATTGGGAAAGAGTGGTTTTGATCCAATCAAGGATGACAGGGGCATGTGATGCGGGATAGAGCAGATGGACATTGGGGCCGGCATCAAGGGTGAAGCAAACGGGGATATTGGTTTCTTTCCTGAAGCGCCACACCTCTTTGATAATCGAGAGCGTACCGGGTTCCATCAGGATGAATGGGTTTTTTCCACTCATCATCAGCGCATGTAATTGCAGGGCTTCGGATTCAACAATCGTGATAAACTGATCCAATTCGTTTTCTGCCTTCATGCATGCACATAAGGCTTCAAGATTTTGTTTCGCTTCAGCATAGCGTGTTTCAGCATAGGGCAAAGCGTCCATGAGTTTATGGCCGGCAGTGCTGGACACTGATTTTTCAGCACTGCTTACGATTAGTATGGTATCGCAAAAATTCTGATACACGGATGACAGTTGAAGATCCCAGGGTATGGCGTATGCATTACTGGTTTCATTTGATACAAGGGTCTGGCCCCAGATAGCGGCTGTTGGAAAAACGGATCTGCACGCGCTGCCGGAACCAAGCCGGGCGATTTCGGACACCTGTTGCCACCAGTGTTTATCACGAACACCCTTATGGTCATTGATCTGGTCGTGAATATCCATCAGGCACAAGGCCAATGCACTCATCGCACTGGCCGAAGACGCAATTCCGGCGCCATGAGGAAATGAATTATGCGTATCAATTTCAACTACGGCATTAGCCAACCAGGGGAACCGATCCGCCACCAATGAAAACAAGATTTTAATCTTGGGTTCAAAAGAAGGTTTGGGTTGGCCATCGTACTTGACTAAAACACCAGGTTGATTAGCATCCAGTGTGACGGAGACCGTCATCGTCGTATGGCATGCAGAAAGCGTAAAACTTAACGAGGGATTACGAGGTAGTTGCAGGCCATACTTGCCCCAATATTTGATCAATGCGATATTGGACGGAGAGCGCCAGGAAGCGGAATAGGTCATGTGGCCAAGCGATTACCGGGTAAAAGTAATAATCCTGTGTGGGAATGTGCTTTAGTCTACCGTGATCTCAAAATCATTGAGAATCATGTCCAGGATCCTGTCCTCGCCGGGCGTGTATCCTTCTTTGAGATCATACCCGTAGAGTTTGCCTACGGTTTGCCACTTCATCGCGTTAAAACCGCCGCGCACATCTTTGAGAATATCATACATCGGCGTATTGAGATGGCGCTCGATCATTTTGACCAGGATTTTTCCTTGCGTGCGTGACAGATTTTTAAGGGGATCCACAAAATCATTTTTTGCATCCTGTTGCACGGAGCGCGCGTATTTTCTGGCTTTACCGCTTTTCATGCCGGAAGTTTCCTCTTCGTATTTGCGGTACATGCGAATGGCCTCGATGGCATAAGGAAGCACATCCATGGCATAGCGCCGGTAACGCATATACTGCCGGTATTCTTCATCATCTGAAAAAACGGGAGGCGCTTTGATGACCACTTCGGGAATGGAGGCTACGACAATGGTATCATTGCCCTGGATCCGGATCCGCATGACACGGCCGTCATGGTGTACGATTGTCGTATCATATATGACTTCTTCCTGGCCGAAGGCATCTCCAGCTAAAAGAATCAAAAAGCATAGTGATAGTACAAAGCGATACATCCGGGATAATAACGACGAAGATACAGCGCCGGATTGTGGCACCTTCCCAAAGAATTCCGAATGGGAAATCATTAACGAATCAACGTCACATCACCGTAGAGCAATTCAGACCGCTCCAATGTCCCGTTGGTATAGGTCACATTGATCAGGTAGGCGTATACTCCCGGCTGCATTTTCTCGTTTCCAAAGAAGCCATTCCATTCAAAAGGTTGCTGATCGGAAGAAAAGACCAGATTACCCCATCGATCAAATATGGTACCTGAAACCGCTGTGACCGTCAGGTCCGAACCAAAGGATATCGTAAAGACTTCATTGATCTGATCTCCATTTGGTGAGAATACATTGGGCACATAGATTCCTTCATTGACATCACAATCGCTCCCGGGTACGATTTCCACATCATCACTTGCGGTTGCGCATGGCGCTGTGATGTCAACAGTATATAGTCCCGGACTATTCACCTGAATGGAGGATGCGGTCGAACCGGTGCTCCATGTGTACGTAACACCAAAGGATTGGGTGGCATCAAATGAAATGACATCGCCCTCGCACCACTCGATGGCCGGGCCAAGCTCTACGACCGGAACGCGGGCATCATAACTCAGCACCAATTCATCCCGTTCGGTGCCGCAATCATTGCTGATCTGCAACGTGTAGGTTTGGCTTTGATCGGCAATAATGGATAATGCGTTAGAACCATCCTGCCATTGGAAGTTGTAAGGAGTTGATGGCGCAACCAATGTCAAAGACTCGCCGGGGCAGAGAACCGTATCACGACCTAAAGAAAAAGGATCAGGCGCGTCGAGGTAATCCACTACAATCGTATCAGCCGCATCCCCACAACGATTGGATTCAGAAAGCGTGTACGTTCCGGGCGCAATGACCACATAGGACAAGGCATCAGAACCATCTTGCCACAATACGTCTGTTTCAACATCAGCCGTGGAAATAAGGACAAGCGAAATGCCTTCGCACAATGTGGTATCTGTACCTAAATCCGGCGCGGGGGGCACACCGGAGATGTCAACCACAATGGTATCTGTGGCTGAACCGCAACTGTTGCTCACTTCAAGCGTAAAAGTTCCTGAAGTAGTTGTTGTGTATTGGGGTAATGCTGATCCATCCTGCCATTCATATGCCACACCTGAAATGCCGGCGGGAATGATGACGGTTTCACCCGCGCAAACCTGGATATCAGGTCCGAGATCAAGTTGCGGACCCTGAGTGCTTTCAATCACCTCAAGCGTATCCGTGGAGGTGCTGCATGAATTACTGATGACCACGATGACCGTTTCCTCCTGTGTGGCCTGGTAGGTTGAACTTGTGGAGCCATCCTGCCACAAGTAGGTTACACCAGTGATACCCGGGTTGAGTGTGATGACTTCTCCCGGGCACAATGATTGGTCAGGACCAAGGCTGACAGGAGGAGCATCGGGTAGAGCCGTGACTAAAATCGTATCGGACGAGAAACCGCATGTGGCGGCAGCTGTGGCAAAATATTCTCCGGGTCCATTGACGGTGTAGGTAGTATTGGTTGATCCATCGGACCAGGTGATATTAGCGCCGGCGAGATTGATCGACAGTGAAAAGGATGCACCCGCGCAGATGGCGGTATCTATACCCAGATCAAAAGGAGGTGTTGTGGGTAATAAGGAAACCTGAAGCGTGTCATACGAAACACCACAACTATTATTGACCTGCACAGATACTTCTCCCGCACCGTTGATGGTATAGTTATCTAACGCACTTCCATTGTTCCACAACCAGGTGTCTACATCTGTATAGGAAGGACTAAGGAGGAAGCTTTCACCCGGACATAGTTGAAGATCAGCGCCAAGGTCAACCAAAGGCGCAGGGCCTCCATCCAGAATAATCACCGTATCGCGATCAGAACCGCATGTGCTGCTGATGGTGATGCTATATGTTCCCGGGTTAGTAACCGACAGTTGTTGGTTGGTAGAATTATCGCTCCATAAATAAGTGACACCACCTACGGCAGCATCAAGCGTGATGGATTGTCCCTGGCAGAGTGTCAATTGATCCGGCAAGTCAACAGTGGGTGAACCTCCATTGACGGTGACCGAAATGGTATCCGTGATCAGGCTGCAGGAATTATAAACCTGTACATAATAAGTTCCTGATGTGGTGACCACCAAAGAATCCGCTGTACTGAAATCCTGCCATTGATACTGAGCCCCGGGATTATTGGCATAGAGGACGATTTGTTCGCCGGGACATAAACTCACATCAGGCCCTAGATCTATCGGGTCCAGCAAGTCGACATAATCAACGAGGACATCATCGGTCACTAATCCGCAGAAATTTTCTATTGTGAGACTATACCAACCGGGTTCTGTGACCAGAAAAGTAGTGCCGGAGGAGTTGTCTTGCCATGTATAGGTTCCATTTACAGGGAACGTAGTCAGCTCGATGGTTTCCCCTTCACACAAAACGACATCGGGGCCGAGTTCAACAATAGGAGAATCAACGACCTCCACTTCCACCTGATCGCTTCCGGTGCCACATTGATTGGTGACAAACACGGTATAGGTGCCAGCCGCTGTGATTTCATAATTGGCTTCGGTGCTGCCATCATTCCAAAGGATATCACCGAGGGTGGGATCAATTTCAATTTCGAGAATATTCCCGCTACAGAGTGTTTGTTCGTCCGGACCTATTTCCACTTCAGGCACTTCAAGGTCAGTGATGATCACTTCATCTGTTTCCGATCCGCACATATTGCTTACGGTCACGGAATAGGTGCCCCCGATATCAACGGAATAGACAGGAGTGACCATCCCATCCTGCCAGGTATAATCACCCTGATCCGGATCAAAGTCATATTCGATTTCATCGCCAAGGCAAAGAAACAGATCAGGACCAAGGTCTACCGGATCGGGAGGGCTGACATAGAAGACTGTAATATCATCTTCGTATGTTTCGCAGCCATCATCGAGCGTAACGGCATAATTGCCTTCGGAGGTAATAGTATAATCGGGATCATGACTTCCGTCCTGCCAGGTATATTCTTCGAAATCCGGATCAAGAGATATCTCATACGTCTCTCCATCGCAAAGCGTAAGTTGTTCCGGCCCGAGATCAGGAGGAGTGCTATTGCCGTTGATGATAATTTCAATCGAATCGACACCATAATTGCATCCGTCGGATATGGTAAGACTATATGTGCCGGACTCTGTCACGGTCAGTGTCGGGCCATGGCTGCCGTCTTCCCACGTGAGGGTATAATCATCGATCATCGGATCGATTTCGTATGAGAAGCAGGCTTCTTCGGGGCCACCAAGATCCAGAGGGAGGCTCGCCGGATCATCACTTTCAATGACCACCACATCATCGTAATAGTAGTATACGGTGTTATTTCCTCCACAAAGAGGATCCACGGGAGTGTCGGCATCATTATGAAAATTACCTATGGTGATATATTGTTCGCCACCCACGGCCGAGAAACAACCAGAGATCAGGGTCCAGTTTTCATAATCATTGATAAATCCACCGGAGTATTCAATTTGTGGTTCTACGGGGATGGCGGCAATACCGGAATTAGGTGGCGGAGCCGCAGACAAATAAGCGCCGATGGTTTCTATTGCGCATCCATATTCCGAGGGGCTGACATAAAAGCTTATACTATACCATTGTCCTCCCACTAAGGGTGCATCAAGTTGTACACTTAGATATTCGCGGTATTCAAAACTGGCCAGTTTGGCGTAGGCACCACAGTAGCCTACCCCTGTCACTGCGGGTTGGTTTCCGAAGAAATTTACCGGAACATCCGTGACACCGGAGGTGCAGCATTCATTAAAAATGTCTGGTGTTCCAGCGGTGGGTGCAAACCATGGCGGGGCCACGGTGGGACCAGCACCGCCGAAGGTTTCCGGGCAACTGGAGAGTGTTTCAAAGCTGTAATTGGGTACGAGATTTTGCCCCTTAAGCACTGAAGACAAGCCTGCGATGATCGCCAGAACGAGGCAAATATTTTGAAATAAACGATACATAGTGGTGAGTGTCTGCTTTCGGTTTGGAGGGAAAACCGCTTATGATCTAAACCAAGATACTAAAAAGGGGCAAAAAGCGGTTTAAGGCGGTTAAAAATGCACAATTCTACCGCTGGAACCGATAAAAATTCAACCAAACAAAGATGTACCGAAGTCTGAGAGTGTCCGTCAGGGAGAGCAGACTAGCTTTTAACTGGTTTTGGCATTTTTTTCCAGCTTATCTGGGTATCGTTGTCGATATCAAAAAGCATAAACACCTTGGCTGCTTTGCTCCCGAAGGACTGGGTTCCTTCCCACATGCAGTCGATGCTGTAATTGTTTTCCACGGTGTGTTCTTCCCAGTTGCCTTCATATTTGGCCAGGTTGACGATGCGCACCCGGTGTTCGCCTTGCGGCACCTGAACGGTAAAAGAGGTGCCTTTTGATTCATAGACTTCTGCCGATTCACCCACCATCTGGCCATCCACCCACACCTGGGTTTTACAGAGGTGATCATACCCTTCTTCAATATTGATAAACTTAAACGTAGTGGTCAGGTTGGTGGTTTGGGACCATCCGAATGTGGATACAAGGATGAAGAGGAGAAGTGTGAAGAAGCGCATGGCGTAAATTTTAATTGACTTCAAAGATAGGATTTGAAAAACAACAGTACGGCAAGCCCTGAAGGGGCGCTCAATGTAGCGGAGGGGTTTGGCCCCTGGCGCCAGAAGATTCAAGCCATCCGGTCGTTCCGGCATTAAAATTCGTCGACCAATGGGCCCGTTGTGAACAATCCGGCAGTTATTTGCTTTATACTTGCGTTGCACCGGCCAGTTATGGCAAATTTCTCCCTCGGGCGCCAGACCTCAAGATTCCAAAGGAATACGACGTATTTTTAAGCCTTAATTGTAAAACTCGGCTGTGCACTATCGAATCAACACACTATTTGTTCTGCTGCTTTCCCTTTTGACCCTTGCATCCTGTAAGAAGGAAAAGCCTCAGGGGCCTGCCGGTCAGCCCGCAGCAGCCCAAAAACCACTTGCTGTAGATGTGCTGATTGCAGCGCCCAGCGCCCTTAGTTCCGAGGTTGAGGTTCCTGGCACCTTGCTGCCCAATGAAAGCACGGAGATTCACCCGGAGGTTTCGGGTCGCCTCACAACATTAAACATCCGTGAAGGGGAAAATGTAAAGGAAGGTGCACTCTTGGCGAAACTCTATGATGGGGATCTGCAGGCCCAGATGCGCAAACTCGAAGTGCAACTCAAAATCGCCGAACAAACTGAAAAACGCCAGGCTGAATTATTAAAAATTCAAGGCGTGAGTCAGCAGGATTATGATCTCAGTCTGCTGCAGGTGCTCAATCTTAAGGCAGACATGGATATCATCCGTGAAAATATTCGCAAAACAGAAATCCGCGCGCCATTCTCTGGGAAACTTGGTTTGAAAAACATCAGTCCGGGTGCCTATGTCACTCCCGCAACCATTCTCTCCACCATCAGCCAGGTCAATACGCTAAAAATTCAATTCAATATACCGGAACGATACAGCGCCAGGCTCAGGCCCGGTATGCAAGTGCAGTTCTCTATAGACGGATCAAATAAACTTTTTACGGCGACGGTCCTTGCATCAGAAATCAGTGTAGATGAAGAGACCCGCAGTCTTGCTATCCGCGCCCAGGTCAAACAACAAGATGCAGCGTTGATTCCCGGTGCCTTTGCCAAAGTGAAAGTGGTGTTTGGTAAAAATGAGGAGGCGATTCTCGTGCCGAGTAATGCATTGATACCTGTAGGTCGTAAGAAACAACTATATGTGTATGAAGGAGGCAAAGCGATGGTACGTGAAGTGACCACAGGGGTGAGGGACAGTACGAATGTGCAGATATTGACGGGGATAGATGTAGGGGATACGGTGATTACGAGCGCTGTGCTTTTTTTGAGGCCGGGGTTGGCGGTGGGGTTGAAGAGGGGTGAGCAGTGAGCAGTGAATCGTGAGTCGTGAGTCGTCAGACGTGAGGGGGTGTGAGATTTGGGGGTGGAAAGGATGAATAGAGCAGATTTTTATATCCATTTAAAAGAAAATGGGGTTTTATGGGAACAAAAACGAGACCTAATTACACTAAGGGTGAAAGGGATTGATTTTTTCACCTCATAAAAGTGTATACATATGTTTTTGCCATTAGCCCACACCAAATTGGATGTCTACAAGTGCTCTAGAGAATTCGTTCTTTCCTGTTATAAATTAACACGAGATCTTCCGGATAGTGAGCGATTTGTTTTAACCCAGCAGATTCGAAGAGCGGCTTTATCAGTTCATTTAAATCTTGCGGAAGGTTGTTCAAGGAGGTCTAACAACGAACGAAAACGCTATTTTGAAATTGCGCGAGGATCAATAATTGAAATTGATGCAGCGCTTGATATTTGTTCTGGGTTAAATTATTTATCCATTGAATTCATGCAACCCACTGGAGATTTAATGATACGAACATTTCAAATGTTAAGCAAAATGATTGAGAATGTCAACCATTAAAACATATAACAAACATTTCCTTTTGAAGCTGCTGACTCAACGTTCAGATAATGTAACATACATCTCACGACTGACGACTCACGACTCACGATTCTCAACCGATAGCCAACAAAGTGAACTTATCTGAACTCTCCCTCCGCCGCCCCGTACTCGCGATAGTATGCAGTATCCTCATCGTCATCTTTGGGGTGATTGGATATTCATTCCTGAGTGTACGGGAATATCCGGCGATAGATCCGGCCGTGATCAATGTGAGCACGTCGTATGTGGGGGCCAATCCGGATATCATCGAGCAACAAATCACGGAGCCGCTGGAGAAGGCGATCAATGGAGTGCAGGGTGTTATTAATATCACCAGTACCAGTTCACAGGGACGGAGCAACATCACGGTTGAATTTGAATTGGGTGTGGATCTGGAGCGGGCGGCAAATGATGTGCGGGATAAAGTTTCACAGGCCTCAGGCAATCTGCCTCAGGATATTGACGCACCTCCGATTGTAACGAAGTCTGATTCCGATTCTGATCCCATTGTTTTTCTGCAGATACAGAGCCAGACGAAGTCACTGCTTGAATTGACGGACTATACCGAGAATGTGGTGCAGGAACAATTGCAGACTATTCCGGGCGTAAGTTCTGTGAATGTATTTGGCAGACGTTATGCTATGCGTTTATGGATTGATCCGTCTAAGCTGACCGCTCATCGCCTCACGATTGATGATATACGTTTGGCCCTCGATCGCGAAAATGTCGAATTGCCGGGCGGAAAGATCAGGGGAAATGACACACAACTGATCATCAAGACATTTGGCAAACTCACAACAGAAGAGGAATTTAATAACCTTATCATTCGTGAGGATAACAATGGGGTCATCAGGCTGAAGGATGTAGGCCGGGCAGAATTGGGTCCGGAGAATGAGGAGTCGATGTCGCGCAAAAACAATGTGCCATGTGTGAGCATGGGCATTGTGGCGCAACCCGGCAGCAATCAAATTGAAATCGTTGATGAGATATACAGACGTCTGGAGCTTATTCGGAAGGATATGCCGGAGGATGTTATTCTTGAAGTAGGATATGACCGCACCACATTTGTGCGCAATGCCATCTTTGAAGTCAAGGAAACCCTGATCATTGCCATTTCACTCGTGGTGCTGATCATCTTTTTGTTTTTCCGCGAATGGACCATTGCGTTACGGCCGCTGATTGATATTCCTGTTTCATTGTTGGGCGCATTTTTCATCATGTATGTGATGGGATTTTCCATCAATGTATTGACGCTGCTGGCCATTGTATTAGCGACAGGACTTGTGGTGGATGATGGAATTGTGGTGACGGAGAATATTTTTAAGCGAATGGAACAGGGCATGAATAAATACAAAGCCGCCCTGGAAGGATCGAAGGAAATTTATTTTGCGGTGATCGCCACTTCTTTGACGCTGGCGATTGTATTTCTACCGATCATATTTCTTGAAGGATTTGTTGGAAAGCTTTTCAGAGAGTTTGGAATTGTATTGGCGGGAGCAGTCTTGATATCTGCATTTGTATCCCTGACGCTGACCCCGGTACTTAATATTTTCCTGACCAAGAAAAACGTACACAAGCATTCGAGGTTTTATCTCTGGACCGAACCGTTTTTTGTTGGCCTCGAGAATGTGTATAAAAGAAGCCTGACGTGGTTTATGCGTGCACGATGGCTCGCGCTTGTATTGGTGGCCGTATGCGCAGGGATCATTTATTTTCTTGGAAGAAAAATACCCTCCGAACTTGCCCCGATGGAGGACCGCAACAGGGTGAGGGTCAGTGTTACTGCACCGGAAGGATCTGATTTTGATTTCACCGATGCGGTCACCTACCAGATCAACCAGCAACTGATCGATTCTGTTCCAGAGCGATATATACTCTTATCTTTTGCACCGACCTTCTCTGGCAACCAGGGGGCGAATGCTGCATTTATCAGCATGGGTTTTAAGGATCCTGAATATCGCGAACGATCCCAGAATGAAATCGCTCAGCAGATGAGCCAGATGTTTAAGCAATACACCAGCGTGCGGGCTTTTGCCATCCAGGAACAAACGATATCCGTTGGTCTTGGTGGAAGAGGATCCTTTCCCGTTCAATATGTATTGCAGCATCTAAACTTTGATAAGCTGAAGGAAAAACTACCCGCCTTCATGGAAGAGGTGAGGAAAAGTGAAGTCTTCCAGGGCTTTGATGTCAATCTAAAATTTAACCAACCGGAATTACAGGTGACCATTGATCGTCTGCGCGCCAATGAACTTGGAGTATCTGTGCTGGATGTAAATAACACGCTTCAACTTGCGCTGAGCGGCAGACGCTTTGGGTATTTCATCATGAATGGAAAACAATATCAGGTCATCGCACAAGTGGACCGGCAGGACAGGGACGATCCGCTTGATCTAAAGGGTTTCTTTGTGCGCAACAACCGTGGCGACTTGATACAGCTGGACAACCTGGTTAAGATGGAAGAGCTCGCCAATCCGCCGACGATCTATCACTTCAATCGCTTTAAGAGTGCGATTGTACAGGCGGGACTGGCGCCGGGAAAAACGATTGGGGATGGTATAGCGGAAATGAACCGGATCAGAGATCAGGTACTTGATGAGACATTTAAAACATCATTGTCCGGTGCATCAAGAGATTTTGCCGAGAGTTCATCCAATATCTCTTTTGCGTTTATCCTCGCCCTGGTGTTAATCTTCCTGGTCCTGGCCGCGCAATTTGAAAGCTTTATTGATCCGATCATCATTATGATCACGGTACCGTTGGCGTTGGCCGGTGCGGTGCTGAGCATGTGGTTATTTGATCAGACGTTCAATATTTTCTCCCAGATCGGGATTATTATGTTGATCGGCCTGGTGACGAAAAACGGAATCCTGATTGTGGAGTTTGCGAATCAGATACGCAGAAGCGGAGCGATGAAAATACCGGCGGCCATAGAGGCATCAGCAGCGAGGTTGAGACCGATTCTGATGACCACACTTGCTACTACGCTTGGTGCATTGCCGATTGCCCTCGCAGTAGGGAGTGCCGGTACAAGTCGTATTCCGCTGGGGATCGTGATCGTAGGGGGTATGCTCTTTGCGCTTATACTTACGCTGTATGTGGTGCCTGCATTGTACGCCTTCCTTTCTTCCAAAAAATCAAAGAGCGCATTTGAATCCGCGATGGCTGAACCTGATCAGATCGTGACGAACGAACATTAGCCACAGACATGAAGCAGAAGAGCAAAGAACAATATATTGGAGCAGCAATTGATCAAATGAAGAGCAAAGTGACTCAACCCATTACTTTTTGTTTGGTGGTGGTTATATCATTTTTCCCTTTAGACAAGATCAAAGCGCAGCCACTGCTGACCCTTGAAGATGCTGTGGCCATAGCGCTTGAAAACAATTATGATATCCGTCTCGCTAAAAGTGATTCGGCCTTGCTGGCACTGGACTATTCATACCGCAATGCTGTATTTTTTCCGCAGCTCAATGCAAATGTTGGCACCACGTGGACAGACAATAATCAACGGCAGGAATTTACAGATGGTACTTCCAGAGAGGGGGATGTGTCGACCAACAACCTCAATGGATCTGTTGCATTAAATTGGGTATTATTTGATGGCATGCGCATGTTTGCGCTCAGAGATAAGGCCGAAGCTTATGCCTCTCTTGGCGGCCTCAACATGCGCAACCAAATCGTCAATACGGTTTCGGAAGTCATCAACGCCTATTATCTCATCGTCCGGCAAAAACAAATGCTAAAAGCCATCGAGGAGCAAATGAGTCTGAGTCAGGTGCGTGTGGATCTGTCGCAACGAAAACTGGAGATCGGCCTAGGCACCAAACAGGAATATTTACAAAGCCAGATCGATCTCAACGCCCAGAAGTCCGCCAAACTTCAACAGGAAACTTATATCCGTGAATTGAAAGTGATCCTCAACCAGCGGATCAATCCCGGTCCTGACGGCACGTCCAATCTGTTGTCTACCGATTATGAGGTAACGGATTCGATACCGATTGATTTTGTCATGGAACTCGAGGATATACGAAGCCAGCTGGAACTCACGAATCCATTATTACAGATCAGCCGGAAGAACCTGGACATTGCAAACATCAACCTCCAGGAAGCAAGATCAGGCCGTTGGCCCACAGTGCAGTTTAACAGCGCCTATAACTTCAGCCGCACCAACAATAACCTCGCGCTCAATCCCTTTCTACCCATCTTCAATCAGAATAAAGGGTTCAACTACGGATTTTCAGCCTCGATACCGATCCTGAACTACCGCAACACCGACCGTCTGGTGGAACAATCAAAACTGAATATCCAATATCAATCCCTTCAATATGCCAGTGAGCGATCACGTCTTACGCTCAATGTGATCAATGCCTATAACCTGTTTCAATTGCAAAAAGATATACTCGAACTTGAAGAGTCAAACATTCTGCTGGCGCGGGAGAACGTGAGCATCACACAGGAAACATATAGACTTGGTACAACCACCTTCATCCAGTTGCGTGAAGCAGAGAAAAGCCTTGAAGATGCCTATGACCGTTTGATTGCGGCACGGTATAATGCAAAGGTTGCGGAGACGGAGTTGATGAGACTTCGTGGAGAGATTGTGAAGTAGGAAATAAATATTGGTAGCAGGCAGCATTTAAGCCAGAGGCTTAAATGCTGCCTGCTACCATTTCATCCTTTTCCGCCCTCCCTCCTTTTTCTCCCGCTTGCTCAATAATCTGCTACAATACAAGGATACTATTGGTATAACGGAATAAACAGATGACTTTTGTACAAAGCGTGTCTCCGGGTGATGTCAGGTCCAGATCGTATAGCAAAACTATTCCGGCTTTTCCTAAGCGGGTTCTGGTTATGTTATGGCCTAGCGGTTCACGCGCAGTTGCCGGCGGTGAGTTTTAATCACCTCAACCGGGATATTGACCTGTATTCCTCAAGATTCAAAGCGCTGACCGAAGACAACCGTGGGTTCATCTGGTTTGGGAGTTCGGATGGAGGAGGATTATATCGTTTTGACGGGTATTCGTTGCGGGCTTTCACGTTTGATCCATCGAGGATTAAAACTTCCCTTACGAATAGTCGTATCAATGACATCTGCCAGGTCAATGATACGCTCATGTATATTGGCACCAGCTTTGGGTATTCAATGCTCAATCCAATCACGGGCACCTTCAGAAGTTTTAACAACGTATTGGAGGAACTGGAAGACAATCGGATGACCTACATCTTTGATTTTCTCCAGGATTCAGCGCATAAAAAAATGTGGATCGCCACCGGGTACGGTCTGGCCGGTATTGATCACAGCGATGGTGTATTCCGCATGGTGCCCATTCAGCATTCCGGTCCGGATCAAGAACAGGTTTTCGAAATCGTCAAAATTATTCAGGACAATCAAGATCCAAACCGGCTATACCTTACAGGCTGGAAGGGACTCTATCAGTTTGATATCAACACCGGAGTCCTTGAAACGCTTCCTAATCCATGGAACGAAAATGAAACGTGGTATCCGGTAGAGATTTGCCAGACGCCGGATGGCCGCTTATTTATTGGTGCCAACAAACTGGAGGTGCTTCAATATAAGCCGGACACACGGAAATGGAAATCTTTTCCATTGCCGGCATCAGAAAGATATCCGGAACAACGGCAAGCTGTATTAAAATTAAGTTACCTGGACAGCGACAAACTTCTTGTATCCACATTCACCCAGGTAGGCATACTCAATCTCACCACAGGAATTTTGCAGGCATGGGAACATGATCCGGAAAACCCAGGGGGTCTTTTACCGCATCATTATTATGTGGATCACATGACGGACCGCCATGGAAAATTGTGGGTCTCAAGTTGGCAAGGCGTCCAGTATTCCAAGCAGGCCATACTATCCCCATCGGATAAAGTAAGAGATCTGCACGTGGCCATCACTGAAATTGATATTACTCCCCGCTTTGAAAAAGATTCCAATCTGCTGCTTTACACCACAACGCTGCGCCTGGACAAATCACAACGCGATATCACCGTTCATTATGTGCTGCCCAACCCGATGGATGCCGCCTCAGTGACATATCAGTATATGTTGGATGGGTATGATGATGATTGGGTCACTACAGATCAACGAGTGGCGAGATACGCCAAACTCAAGGGAGGGGACTACACATTCAAGATAAAGGCTCAGGAAATAAAGAACGGCGGATGGACTCCGGTCACTGAAATGAAGATCAGCATTCCAAGAAAACTCACGGAGTTATTATGGTTCTGGCTGGCTGTTTCCTTGTGCGCGTTGCTGCTGAGTGTAGGATTATTTTATATCCTGATCTCAAGAGCCAAAAAGGAAGAACGGATCAAAGCTGAATTTGAACACCAGCTTTCGGAGATCCAGATGCAGGCCTTACGCGCGCAGATGAATCCGCATTTCCTGTTTAACAGCCTCAACTCCATCAAGTATTTTGCCATCAGTAAGAGCAAGGATGAAACCGCAGCGTACCTTTCCAAGTTTGCGATGCTCGTTCGTGCGATCCTGAATAACAGCAAGGAGAAAACCATTAGCCTGAATGATGAGCTTGAAGCATTGCGCCTTTACATTGAGATCGAACATTTGAGATTAGAAGGAAAGTTTAACTACGAAATACAAATAGACCCCAGCATACGCACGAGGCAAACGCAGATTCCCCCCATGATCCTTCAGCCTTATGTAGAGAATGCCATCTGGCATGGCCTGATGCACAAAGAAGGAAGAGGATTGTTGAGGGTAGAAGTCAAGGATATGGGACGCCAGATACAATGTGTCGTAGAAGACAATGGTATCGGGCGCGTAAAGTCCGCAGAGCTCCGAAAGGGACAGGTGGATCACCGCAAGTCTGTGGGTATGCAAATCACCGGAGACCGGATTGCATTGATCAATAAAATGTATAAGATCGATACCCGGGTCGATGTCATTGACCTGGAAGCTGCGGATGGATCCCCGGCAGGCACACGCGTGGTGATCCATATTCCGCTGATCCATGATGAAGAAGAATAACCAAATCCACTTTCATGAATTCACCACTCCGCACCGTACTCATTGATGATGAAAAGCATTGTATCGAAACATTGCGGTATGAATTGCAACTCAACTGTCCCGAGGTACAAATCGAAGGCACCGCTTCGTCAGGTCCTGAAGGGATACGATTGATCAGGGACGTACATCCTGACCTGGTCTTCCTCGATATTGAAATGCCGGGTATGAGCGGTTTTGAAATGCTAAGACAATTTGGTGAAACGGACTTTGATGTCATTTTCGTTACGGCGTATGATCAGTATGCACTGCAGGCGTTTCGTTGCGCGGCAACAGATTATTTACTTAAACCTGTGATCAGCGAGCAGCTCAAAGAGGCTGTAAGCCGAGTAGGGAATCGCAGCGACGAACAGGCGATCACTAAAGAACGATTAGATACATTGTTGTATAATCTTCGGGAAGGGCTCCGGGCGCCGAGAGTAGCGTTGTCTACCGGGCGCGGGATTGATTTTGTAGAAGCCTCGAGGATTATGTATTGCAAAGCAGAAAGCAACTATACAGATGTTATGTTGACTGATGGTAAACGCTATACGCTTTCAAAGACATTGGGGGATGTGGAAAGTATGTTGGGCAACATGGATTTTTTCAGAGTGCATCAATCGTATCTCATCAGCCTCGGCCATATGACGAGTTATATCCGGGATGACGGCGGTGTTGTGGTTATGCGCGATGGCGCTAAAATTCCCATTGCCAAGCGACGGAAGGAGGAGTTTTTGAGCAGGTTGAAGGTGGGGACTTAGGGGCAGAAAAGGCAAAAGAGGCAAATAAAATGATGTTGGGGTGTTGCATGCAACACCCCAACATCATCTATCCCCCGCCCAAAGATGCGGTTTACCCGGCCGGGTGATTGGCGGAATTTTATGCTTTAAAATTCCGCATTATGAAATCGCGCCACATTTGGATTTTCCTGGTTCTGCTGATCATGCCTGCAGGTTCGTTGCTTCATGCGCAGCGGGCGGGGATTGGTACCACTACACCAGACAATAGTGCCATTCTTGATATTACCAGTACGGATAAGGGTTTGCTGATCCCGCGTCTCACCTCGGCGCAGCGGGTGGGGATTGCGTCTCCGGCGGAGGGGTTGATGGTGTTTGACACGGATCTGAATGGGTTTTGTTATTACAATGGTACGGCATGGGTGGAAGTTGGACGGGAAAGTAATACCTGGAAGGTGACCGGGAATACGGGGAATACATCGGATCATTTCCTGGGTACCACGGATGCCATGCCCGTACAGATCCGGCTCGACAGTCTTAAAGCGGGGATGTGGGATGGCATCAATCGAAACTACAGCATCGGCGTTGGCGCACTGGACAGTATCACCACTGGTAAGGGAAATATAGCAATGGGCCAACATGCCCTTTTTCGGGACAAGACAGGAAACCAAAACGTGGCGATCGGTGACAGCGCATTGATGGCTAATACCGTTTCCGGACAAGTAGCTGTCGGTTCCAAGACACTCCTATCCAATACCACCGGTACCGCGAATACAGCCGTCGGACTTGAGGCCATGACCAGCAATACTATAGGTCATCGGAACACCGCCTTAGGCCGGCGCGCCCTGAATAAGAATGATACAGGAACAGATAATGTGGCCGTAGGGGATAGTGCCTTGACCAACAACCAATCCAATTATAACGCGGCACTGGGTGCAGGGGCCTTAAAAAGCAATATGGGCGGCAACAGAAATGTGGCGATCGGATATCAAACCTTGTACCGCAATACTTCAGGCCTGTCAGTCGTGGCCGTGGGGACGCAGGCCTTGTTCAGCAATACCACAGGTAATTTTAATATAGCTATTGGCGATAATGCCATGTATTTCAATACCACAGGTATAGTAAATGTAGGGGTAGGCACCACTGCCCTCGCCAACAATTCAACGGGAAGCGGGAATGCGGCTTTCGGACATGGGGTCCTGTTCACCAACACTACGGGAAATGAAAACACGGCCATCGGGCTCTGGAGTTTATATAGTAACACAACAGGAAATAACAATGTGGCCCAAGGAAAAGCTGCCCAATACTACAACACCACCGGCAGCAATAATACCTCCATTGGTTATGAGGTGATGTTCAACAATACCATTGGCCGGAGCAATGTAGCCATGGGTATGAGGGCCCTTTACACGAATGCCACGGGCAACAAAAATGTGGCCGTAGGTGACAGCGCCATGTTTAATAACTCCGTCTCCAATAGTGTTGCTATCGGATCAAAGGCGATGTACAGCAACACCACAGGTATTCAGAATACGGCCGTGGGTTTCCAGGCCCTGACGGACAACACTATTGGGCAGAACAATACGGCACTGGGAGCTGGAACGCTGGCCGATAATACAACAGGTAGTTATAATTCCGGTATGGGCGCGAATGTCCTCTTGAAAAATACCACAGGAAGCTCTAACACCGCATCAGGCGAGAATGCAATGCGATTCAATACGACAGGTAGCGGAAATACGGTCACCGGGGCTAATGCATTATTTAATAATGAGGCTGGAAGCAGGAACACCGCATTGGGAAGGAATACGCTGCGATCCAATGTATCCGGTAATGACAATGTCGCCGTGGGTGACAGCTCTCTTTTTTCCAATATCGTCTCCGGACAGGTGGCTGTCGGATCAAAGGCGTTGCGATCCAATACCACAGGTACGTCCAATACCGCTGTCGGGTTTGAGGCACTCCTCAGCAATACCACCGGCAGAGGGAATACGGCGATTGGACGACAAGCCCTTCGCGCTTTAATATCCGGATTTGACAATGTGGCGATCGGCGACAGCGCCCTGTTTGCCAATAAAGAAGTTGCAAATGTGGCCATTGGCTCAAAAGCCATGTATGCCAATACCACCGGATATAGCAACATAGCCGTGGGGGCTTATACCCTCAAATCCAATACCACAGGCATATCTAATGTGTCTGTCGGCACAGCTTCTATGTTTTACAATACAACAGGCAGCTTCAATACCGCTTTGGGTGGACAGGCACTTCAAGCAAATACTTCCGGAAGTTATAATATCGCTATCGGTTCAAATTCAATCGCAAATAACACTACCGGTAGTAAAAATATCGGAATCGGTCGTGATGTATTACTTGGCAACAGCACTGGATCGGGCAACAACGCAGTAGGTTTTGAATCGATGGCCTGGAATGTCAGTGGTCGGTCTAACGTAGCATTCGGAACCCAAGCGTTGTACCTGAATATTATCGGAAACAACAACGTCGCCATCGGTGACAGTGCATTGCTGGCCAGTACGGTCTCCGGTAATGTCGCCGTAGGATCGAAAGCACTTCGTTTCAATACTTCGGGCACAGGTAATCAGGCGTTCGGTTTTGAAGCACTCATGAATACGACTACTGGTATTCGAAATGCCGCCGTGGGGTATCAGAGCCTTCGGACCAATACCAGCGGTAGCGGAAACGCTGCGTTGGGATATCGGGCCTTATATTCCAACACCACAACGGCCAATAACGTAGCCATAGGTGACAGCACGTTGTTTTCCAACATTGCCTCTGGAAATACCAGTATAGGTGCCAAGGCCTTGCGCAATAACACCAGCGGAACAAACCTTTTTGCCGGAGGATTTCAAAGTCTTGTATCCAATACGACAGGAATGTCAAACACCGCAATCGGTCATCAAACCATGTTTAAAAACACTACGGGTTTTGAAAACACCGCGGTGGGCAACCAGGCATTATATAACAACATCGCCGGATTCCTCAATACCGCTATAGGCAACCAGGCGTTGTATACCAATACAGGCTATAACAACACCGGAGTCGGATACCGGGCACTCTACCTTAATACGTCAGGTACTGATAATACTGCAATAGGGCAAAGCGCGCAGAACAGTAATACAACCGGCACTAACAATATAAGCATGGGTAGCGGCACCATGTATGCCAATACGACCGGCAGCAGGAATACCGCACTGGGTGCCAGTGCCATGCTGACCAATACCATCGGGGCCAACAATACAACCGTAGGTTATCATGCGTTACGCCTCAACGCTGCAGGCAACTTTAATGTTGCGGTAGGTGACAGTGCCCTACAGGCCAACACCGTCACGGGCCTTACCGCGTTAGGGTCAAGAGCATTGCGCAGTAATATCACCGGACTTTACAATACCGCTGTAGGCTATCGCACCATGGTCGCCAATACCACGGGTGGATTCAATACCGCGATCGGCTACGAAGCCCTGAGGAGCAATATTTCGGCCAACGGCAATGTCGCCATCGGCTATTTTGCACTCAAAGCGAACACCACCGCCGCCAATAGCATCGCCATCGGCAATTATGCCCTTGAAAACAACAATGGTGCTACGAATGTGGCCATTGGATCCTTTGCCTTACAGTCCAATGTCACCGGAACTGACCTGACCGCAGTAGGCCACGGCGCCCTGGCTTCTGTCGATGGGTTGACTAACGGAACGGTCATCGGTAATGATGGCGTGATCAATGCCAGCAATAAAGTGCGCCTGGGTAATACTCTAGTCACCGTTGTAGAAGGCCAGGTCCCCTATTCCTTTCCTTCCGATGGACGATTTAAAACAGATGTGCGCGATGATGTGAAGGGCCTTGATTTTATCACCAGACTTCAACCGGTGTCGTATAACTTTGACCGTCTCGCCTTCAACCATCACATTGGAGCAACGACTACACCTGAGAAGGAACAGCAGCTAACTGAAATCTCCCGGCAACGAAATATCGGCTTTATAGCCCAGGATGTGGAAAGGGCCATGGCTGATGCAGGGTTTGAATCCTTTGACGGAGTGCATGCTCCAGAAAATGAAAACGACAATTACAGTGTAGCCTACAGCCAGTTTGTGGTGCCCCTTGTCAAGGCGGTGCAGGAACAGCAGGTTCTCATCGAGCAGTTGCTCCAGCAGAATGCGATGCTGGAGGAGCGGTTGAAAAAGGTGGAGGAGCGGGAGTAAAAGGGCGGAAAGGGGGCATAGAGGCATATCGAAGCGCAGCGGAGATCCCGCAGCGATGCGAAGCCGCTAAGCGGGAGGGCAAAGAGAGCAAAAGATCTTTCGCTTGGAAAAGCAGGAACGGATTTTCATGTTTGCAAACAGGATTCGTACTAAACTTTCTAAACTTTAGCATCGGACAGATGCTAAAACTAAACTTCCTAAACACTGTGCCTTTTGTCCAGACAATTGATCACTGACAATTTTCTATTTTGAGACAGCAAATGCAGACCCTCCTCCGGATAAGTTGTCTTGTGTGGTTGTTCATGGGTTTAACACACCACATGATTGTAGCTCAATTGCCACCGGATATCTGGCTGTATAATGCGTCAGATGGATTGTCGTTTCGGGATGTGCGGTTTGCCACCCGCGACCCACGCGGATTTTTGTGGATCGTCAACTCAGGAATTGATTTTTATGATGGTCAGACCGTCACATCCTACAATCGGTTTGATCCCGTGCATCAGTTGCCTGTCTCCAACATCAGGTCTGCGGCAGGACTGAGGGATTCCCTGATTATTTTTTCTGAAGTGAAGGATCTCTTTGCGCTGAATATGATGAGCGGCAAAGTAAAGCCCTTTGCATATCCTGAAGGGATGGATTTGAATTTTAATGATCTCATTTCCATCGCGGATCGCCAGCACCATCCTAACCTCCTGCTTTTCACCCGTTCATCTACCGGTACAAAAATTCACCTGGTGGACCGAAACTGGAAATACCATTTTGGGTATGAGATTTTCAATACAGAATCCTTTTTTCCAAAACTCATGCGCTCTTATGCCAACGGACCCGAAGGCGTATTGTGGTTGATTGACCAGGATAGTCTGCACATCCGGCGCATCGATTCTTCCGGGACTCAAATCATTCCATTTGCTTTTCCTGTCCGCAAACCCGGGGATAGCTACAGAATATTTTATGACGGCCAATCCAGCGTCTTTATCTGCAGGAACGACGGCATGATCTATGTCCTCAGAGACGGCACCACACAGGTTGAACCTTTTTTAGAAACTCCGTACACCTCAGAAATATTCTTTCCCATTCATATGGGCATTGGCGAGTGGACGTGGATCATGTCCGATGATCGCTTGCTCAGATTAAATCTCAGTAGCGGAGCTTATGAACGTTATGACTTAAAACCCTTTGGTGTATACAATCCTGTTTTCAGGGGCAGTTTTGAAGACAAGGAAGATATCATATGGGTCTTTACTGAAATGGGGCTCTTGCAGATAAAACCGGAACCCAAGCCTTTTCTATCGCTCTATGCTCAATCCAATCAAAGCCGGAATGCGCAATTCAGGGAAATCATACCTGCCACGGATAATAGCGTCTATTGCAGAATCTATACGGCACAAGCTTCATTGGTTGAAGTTATTTTGCGTGACCACGCTCCACCGGATACCATTGTTCGTATCAAAAACATACCTCGTTCAGGCCTGATCGAACGACTGGGTAACCACCTGATCTATATTCCTTCCGGCGCGGAAAAATTATCCATGTATTTGCTGCCTGATTTTAAATTGACCGAAATACCCCTGCCTATACAAGCGAACAAACAGTTTTTTAATCAGTTTTTTATTGAGGGGGATGTCGTGTATTATCAAGATATCCGGAATCAACTTACCGGGATTAATCCCTTCACCGGAGAGGTCTCAGATATTCCGCTTGAAAAATTACCGCTCAAAACAAGCAGTCCATGGCGCGCCGTGCGAAAATTCGGAATTCATAAAATTCTTGTAGCCACAGAAACATCCGGACTCCTGATTTTTGACAGGCGGGACGGAAAACTCATCGAAGAATTCAGCGATAATTCCCCCCACCCTATTTCCGGCAACTATATCAACACCATCCTTCCTGAATCGGACAGTATCGTATGGCTCGGCACACTCGGCGCAGGGATCAATCGGGTCAATCTTGAGAACGGAAGGGTTTTGACCTATACTTCCCTGGACGGACTGGCCAGTAACATGGTCGCCAACATGTTGCTCGATGATGAGGGTAATATATGGACAGGAACTTTTGGTGGATTGTCCATGCTGAGTAAAGCGGACAATCGCTTTTACAATTATTACGTGAAAGACGGAATATCCAATGATGAGTTTAATTATCTCTCCGCATACAAAAGCGAATCCGGACAAATGTATATGGGGACCATCAGTGGAATTACTTTGTTTCATCCGAGGAATATAATAGGTACGCGTCCATTGCCCCCAGTGCAGATTAACCGTATCGAGCGTTATCACCAGCGCAATGGGTTGACTATTTTGGAAGGACAAACCATTTATCCTGGCAAGAGCATCACGATCTCACCGATGGATAATTATGTTGAATTCAGGTTTGCTGTTCCAAGCTACAGGTCGAATAATTCACACATTTTCTTCTCCAGGCTCATAGGTGTGGATAAAGATTGGCAACGGCTTGGAAGAAATAACACCATTCGATATCAAAAACTCGTACCGGGAGATTATACGCTGGAATTGATGGCTTCGGATGCAAATGGAAACCTTACTTCTGCTCCCACAGCTGTAAAGATTCATGTACAGCAGGTCTTTTATAAATCCTTTTGGTTTGTTGCATCCCTGTTGGGCCTGCTCGCGCTCATTGCCTACATCATCTACAGATACAGGGTGAGGTTGCTGCAGAAAGAGCACGAGACACGCACGCGGATTGCCAGCGACCTGCATGACGAAGTGGGGGGATCGCTGACCGGTTTATATCTCCAGATGCAAGTGATGGAAATGAAAGCTTCAGGAGAAGAAAAATCAAGACTGGCAAAAGTTACGCGCATCATTGACGAATCGATCACCAAGATGCGTGATCTCGTGTGGTCCATTGACGCCCGGAGCGATACGTGGGATAAAATGATCGAGCGCATGAAAGATTATACCACAGACACGTTATCTCCGCTCGATATTCAATTCACCTTTACGTCGTCCATCACGCCCGGCAAGCACATTGATGCGCACCTCAAACACAATCTTTATCTCATCTACAAAGAAGCTATACACAACATTGCCAAACACAGCAATGCGAACAAAGCAGACATCAGGTTTGAGGAAGGTCATAACGGAATCCGGATGACGATCCAGGACAATGGAAAATCCCAGGAAAAAGCGACCTCTTCAGGACAGGGGTTGCAGAATATGAAGATGAGGGCAGAGCGGATTAAGGGAAGGCTGACTGCAGGGATGACGATGGAGGGGTTTGAAGTGAGGGTGGAAGTGTAAGGAAGGTCCGTGCCATTGGCCGGACCCTCCTAACACTTCTACCCAAAGATGTGGGGTTATCGCATAAAATTCCCACTTACCTTTACACAGATGAGTCAAAAAATCAAAGTCGGTATCGTCGAAGATGAAGCGGAGATCAGCGAGATGCTCTTCTATTTCATCAATCAACAGCCAGACATGGAATGTGTGCTGAGGGCCGGTTCCGTTGAAGAGTTTTTTGAAAAAGCAGATGAAGTTCCGGATTTGAATGTACTGATCCAGGACATTGGATTGCCGGGCATGACAGGACTTGATGCGATCAGGCGTATTCGTGAGACGTTGCCACGTATGGAGATCCTGATGTATTCGATCTATGATGATTCCGACCGCATCTTTAAGGCCCTGTGCGCAGGTGCGTCAGGTTATATTTTAAAAAACACGCGTCTCGAAGATATCCGGAGATGTATCCTGGATGTGCACAACGGGCAAGCAGCGATGTCTCCTTCTATTGCCAAAAAAGTCATTGCCTATTTCAGGCCACAGAAATCGGAGAGTCAACTTACGGACAAAGAACTTATGGTCGTACAGTTGCTGACGGATGGATTAAGTTATAAGATGGTGGCGGACCGCATGCAGGTGTCGATGAATACGGTGCGGTTTCATATCCGGAATATCTATGACAAGCTGCAGGTGCATTCGAAGGCAGAGGTGATCTCAAGGAATTTGAGGGGAGATATTTAGAAGGGCGGAAGGGCGGAAGGTCGAAGCGCAGCGAAGATCCCGCAGTGCTGCAAAGCCACTAAGCGGGAGGGGCAAAGGGAGCAAAGGGGGTTAACAGCTCAGGATGAATCTTTGCATCTAAAGAAACAGCAATCAACCATTTCCCGTCATAGCAGTGCAAACGCTATAAACGAAGCACTGTGATTACAGTTTCATTTTTTGTCTTGTTTTCCGGCTTTCTTTAACGGAGTTGCGTTCTACCTTTTTCTCCTTTGGGCAGGGGTGGAAAAATGTATCCCCGTTGAGGATGTATTGAGACTGCGTGCCGTCGGGATGAATGACCAAAGGGGTTTCCGAATGGGCATTGAGGACACGGGTATGTGTACCGTCAGGGTTAACGATCAGCGGGGTATCCGTATCGGAATGAAGGATCACGGTATGCGAGCCATTGGGATTGACACGCACCTGGGTATCACCATGATTAAAGACCTGCGTATGTGTCCCGTCAGGATTGACAATAAGCGCGTTGGTGGAACCGTGACAAATCACCAGGGAATGAGAGCCGTCCGGGTTGACAACGACCGTCTGGGCGTTTCCCATCAATGGCAGCATAAACAACGTCAGCCCCATAATGAGATATACAAAAATCAAATCCTTTGTTTCGTGGGCAGGTGATAATGTGATTGCGCGAGCCATATCCAAAAGTTTTATGAAAGATATGGTCGTAACGATATGCCATGTGTTATAAAAAGGTTATTGATGCGGTTTTTCTTGTTAAAGGGGCGCGGTATGATTTAAGAAACATCTCAGACAAACAAATATTCACTCTTGCTATGATTGCTATCCGAGTTCAAATGAGGTAATTCCAAAGATACGTGAGATAGGAAGGGATGGTGCCTTGCCGTAGTACATCCGGGCGCATTCAAACACATACTTTGCATGATGGGTTTGTACCATATCTAAAGCCAACGGGTTGTTGACGGGAATATCCAGAAATACAGGCTCTCCAATAGCTGCATTAAGGCATGAGCGGTACAATGCATCAGCGATGTTTTGATCATCAGCAAATAAGGGTCCGATTTTATACCCTTGCTTCACCTTTCGCATGACTGCCATTCCTTTCAATATTCCATATTATTTCGGTTCCACGATCAGGAACACCGCGGTGCTATCTCCGATATTCATCACTTCGTGCCATTCGATGCCCTTGCTATAAAAACTACTACCGGTCACCACCTTGACTTCGCGGATGCCATTGACATCGGTGATACGCATGGTACTTCCCGCGAGCGTGTAACCGAAATGTGGTCTGTGATAGTGACGTTCGTGCCCAACACCGGGGGCAAAGGTGCATTTGAGTGTTCGTATGGAATCATTTTCCAGCAGCACTTCACATACAGGTTCGCCTTTCCAACCGGCGGCAAGCGGATCGGGAAGGGTGGACTGACCTTGAAGCGAGGAGGAAATGAACAGGATAAAACAACAAAGAATGGGTAACAGAAACTTCATAAAGAAAGTGGATGATGAATGGATGGCCAGTGAAGTTGAAGGATGTAAAAGAAACTATGCGGGATATTTCTTCTTCAGGTACTTGATAGATTCCTTCATTAATTTTTTCAATTGTTTGATATCGATATCTGAGAGCCGTTTGGCATAGATACATGCTTTTCCCATTTTAAACGTGCCAAGATCCGTCAGGAGATGTTCGTGTTCTTCGAGACCGGTGTATACATACAAGGAAATCGCAGCTTTTCTGGGAGAGAATCCAACCAGAGGCATATCTCCTTCGTGGCCACTGGCGTATTTGTAATGGTAATGACCAAATCCGATAATGCTTGGGCCCCACATCTTAGGTGGAAAGCCGGTAACTTCCTGCATGATTTCGATCAGGTCGTAGCTGTCTTTGATCTTTTGGTCGCTGCCGGCAAATTCGTGTATAAAATCGATGACGCTTTTATTAGTCTCGGTGGTTTTGAGTTTGGCCATGGATGAGGGAATATTACTGGTTAGTTGATGTGATGTGTTGAAGGTAAAGGTATTGTTTATTGAGGAGTTTTATAATCGGTAAGTTTTAATTGGAGAAATTACATGCCGTCGGAAACGGCAATGGATTTATTTCCCGAAATGATTTTATGATTCTACGTACGCGGTCGTAGATACAATCTACCCCCAACATAGTTATTTTAGAATGTACATGTACATCAATCTAGGTCTGCATTCGCTTTGAAGCTTCGATGCACCATAATAATTCGTCCACGAAAGCTGTTGCTCTTTTTTCCACGGCCTCTTTGTCTTTTGGTACTCCGTTTTCATCATACGCTTCCTGGACTTTTGGATTGGGAAACATTGCAGGAACGGTCCAGGCTTTGATTTTCCAAAGGGAGAACCGCAGAGATGTAATCACCTGCCTGCCGCCAAAGACACCATCAGATGCAGTGGAAATGGCGATCGGTTTTCGACGCCATTCTTTGTAGAGCACATCAATCGCATTTTTAAGACTGGCGGGATAGCCTCCGTTGTATTCCGGAGTCACAAAAAATAGTGTACTGTCATTTTGGATAAAAATTCTTCCTTATCGTCATGGTTTTCACGCATACAGTATGTCAAAAGCCGAATCAGGGTTTTCCTGCATTCTTAAAATAAAACACTTCCAGTAAAATCAGGGTAGGCACATGTATTGAGTTGAAATTCAAATTCTTTGGGGCTGTGTCCGTCATGACATGTCATATTGGCGGATAACAAACAGATATGAAGTGGCGTATAATATATGTACATAAAGCTCCCCTTTTTTAAAGACTTGTTTTGCCATTGGAACAGCGGGTATACCGCCTCCATCATCGTTCATTTTTAAAATCTAAATATCATGAAGAAGCCTGAAATCAAATCGAAGCAAACAGATGTAAGGAAAGGGGTGTCTTCTCAGACAAATCCTCCTTCAAACAAGGACACGTCCATAATGCCGGTGAGACCGGTTGAGAGGTCAGGACCTAATCCTCCCGTTATGACAACAGGACAATCACCTGACACCCGCAAGCCTGCCGGAAAATCCCCCACGGATCAAAATGGATTGCGTGGTTTGTTTGTCAACCAATTACAAGGCATTTACTGGGCAGAGCGGACGCTCAATGAAAAATTGCCTGAGTTGATCGACAAAGTCTCATCCCGTGAATTGGCGGACGCCCTTCATCATCAGTTGAGCCAGACTGAAAAACAAATTGCACGGTGTGAAGATGTATTTGAGCAGCTCAATGTCAAAGCCGTGCCTCACGCGTCTCCAGCGATGGAGGGATTGATCCGTGATGCCAATGAACTGATAGACTCCACCACACCCGGCAGCGTCCGTGATGCGGGGATTATCTGCGCCGCTCAGAAACTCGATCACTATAAGATAGCCACTTATGGTACACTGACCGCCTTTGCCAGTCAGCTTGGTGAAAAAACGTCTGCGAAGTTGCTGAAGGAAACGCTGCAGGAAGAAAAACAAGCGGATCAGCGATTGTCCCAGGTAGCTCAATATACCATCAACGAAGCAGCGGCGCTCGCCTGAAGGTCCGGATTCAACGTCCGCATGGAAAATCCAGAAGAACATACCGCTTCGGCGGGGCGTGATAGCACTCACACCGCCGAAGCATTTTAAAAGATCTAAACCAAAGCATATGAAAAGGCAAAAAGCAAAAGAGATCCTTGCGAGACTCAACAAGATCGTTGTGCGACCTGCTGTCTCCAAAAGAATTCATTTCCTTGATGGCCGACGGCAGAAAGTGGTTCAACCCGAGATGAAGGTATTCAAGCAGCCATTAAATTATCCTTATCAGATGACTGAAAGTCCGTGGTTGTATGGTTGAAATGTTTACCATTCTTTCAACATCAAAATTTAAAGCCATGGGAAACTTACTGTATTTGATCGCCGTCGTTCTGCTCATTCTTTGGTTGCTTGGCTACTATGCATTCAACCTGAATGGCCTTATTCACATCCTGCTGGTCATCGCCGTGATTGCGGTGTTGCTCCGGATCATTCAAGGGAAAGCACCGGTATCATAATAAACCGGATCAAGAGACTGCGGCATACTGCGATGCCAGAGGATCTTTATGTATATCAGTGCCGGTCCCTGGGTAAACAGACGATTGAAAGACTTCACTTTTCAATTTCTCTGCAGATTCAGGGACCCTTTTTATAAGGGTGGATGAATAAGGCAGAAAGCGTAAAAAATTATTTGCGTTTTATGATGAATTCCCTAATTTAGGTATTGAAAACAAATTTCCCGGCGAGTGATTCTCGTCAGGAGTCACCTTTTAACACCAGTTGAATTATGGGACTTTCCATTCATTACTCCGGCATGCTCCGGAGCCCCGAAGTATTATCTTCCCTTATCGAAGAAGCCGCTGATATCGCCGAAAGTCTGCACTGGCCTTATGAGTGCATTGAGAAAACAGCAGACACTCCTGTATCGGGTATACTCATTGCTCCGGAAGGCAGCGAACCCTTGTGGCTTACCTTTCATGAAGAGGGATTTATGTGCAATCCTATGTTGTATGACTATGTGATGAAGGTAGAAGGCAAGGGCATACCTGCAGAGGCAGAACAATGGCTTTTTACCAAGACACAATATGCAGGTGTAGACGCGCATATCGCAATGATTAAGTTGCTTCGCTATCTGAGTCAGCAATATTTTTCCAGGTTCGAGCTACATGATGAGAGCAAGTATTGGGAAACCAATGATGAGGCTTTGTGCCGGGAGATCTTTTCAAAATATGATTTCATGATCAAGGAGGTTGGTGCAGCTCTGGACGGTTTAGAGATTGATCCCAGTGCGGACCAGGAGACGGTGATTGGTATGATTGAGAAGATGCTGGAGGATAAACTTGGATTACGGCGCATCGAATAGTGCATAAATTTTTGAAAGCTGTATTTAAAAGGATGGCCGTGCAGGACCTTGATTGTGGGTTATTCATACGAAATCAGGGTAAAAGATTCTCGTAGTCGACAGCTATTTACCAGGAGTGTGATTGCGGTGGTCGGTTAACCGCTGATTAAAATTGATTCACGCTGATTGCCGCTGATAGCCACTGATTAACACTGATTAACACTGATGGGCACTGATTTCCGCTGATTTTTTATGATTAAATGTGATAAAAAATGAAACAGATTATAAATGAGGATTACAGGTATTCTGCGATTACGGGGAAGATAATTGGGTGTGCGATGGAGGTACACCGGTATCTGGGGAATGGATTTCAGGAAGTAATATATCAGCGGGCGTTGGCTATCGAGATGAGTAAACAGGGTTTGAGTTTTGCGCGGGAATTTGAAATGTCCATCTTTTATAAAGAAGAATATATAGGTAAGCGGAGAGTTGATTTTCTGGTTGAAGATGCCGTATCCGTTGAATTGAAAGCTAAATCGGAATTGGATGATGTACACCTCAATCAAGCGCTTAATTACCTGGAAATATACCACATCCAAACCGGCCTTTTGATCAATTTTGGCGCCAGAAGTCTCCAGTTCAAAAGGTTGATCAATTCCAAACCGAAGCCTAAATAATCAGCGGCCATCAGCGTTAATCAGTGATCATCAGTGGCAATCAGCGGCCATCAGCGTGAATCAGTTTTAATCAGCGGTAAACTTGTTGCGTGGGTAATCTCTGTCTCCATTTCACCCTAATCTGTCGATCAGGATTCTAACGCAAATGTTTTGGACAACCGGTAATGTTCTGAGCGGTCGATACCGAATCGTTTGCTTTCGTGATCAAACTTGGAGTAGATCATGACGAAGCGGACATCCTTATCCAGTGCGGTGACATATCTGAATTCGCGGGCGATGCCTCCGTCCACAAATACCGGGTATTTCGAATCGATCCAGCTCAGCTCCCCTTTGGATCCGTTGTCTGTCGGCTTATTGACTTTATTAAACTTGAGGCGTTTTTCAATTTTCTGATCGGACATATCGAATGGAGTCTGATCATCGAAGGTGAGGATATTGAAACGGAATCCTTTGATGTATTGTCGCGCGATGCCTTTATTGGTGATGACGGCGATCAGTTCGACAATGACCTTGTCGCGCGATTCACCCAGTTTGTTGAACTGAAGTTCAAACTGGAGTTTGGGGTATTGTTCGCGGGCGATGCCGAAGCGATAGAGGGACCATGCGCCTGCCAAGACAATTGCCGTAATTGTGAATATTGATTGGATTTCTGGTAGGGACATGGATGGAATGTTGTGAATTGTGAATGGTGAGCAGTCAATCGTGAGTCGTCAATCGTGAGTCGTGAGTCGTGAGTCGTCAGACGTGAGTTGTGAATCGTGAGTTGTCAGTTGTGAGTGGTGAAACGTAAGCATTGAGCGGTGAGAAAAGATGATCAGCATAATTATGTTCTATTCGGCTTCCCCCTTTAGGGGGCGGAGGGAGCCGAGATGAGCAGTGTACCCAAAA
>CAZYHJ010000002.1:0-10275 GCA_964646645.1 uncultured Saprospiraceae bacterium
CAAAAGATTTCAGATCTATGGCCCCGGCCGCCGGCCCTGCGCGCCCGATCGAAATCGGCAAATCAAATCAGTTCACCCTGGCCAATGGCCTGAAGGTGATCGTTGTAGAAAATCATAAGTTGCCCCAGATCTCTTATCAGTTGACGATCGATCGTGACCCAATCCTGGAAAAGGAGAAGGCAGGACTTGCTGATCTGGCCGGAGGATTACTCGAGAGCGGGACAACGACAATGACGAAAGCAGAAATCGATGAAGCCGTTGATTACATCGGTGCAGGACTTTCTTCGAGCGCTACGGGCGGATTTGCTTCTTCATTGACAAAACATACGGATAAAATTCTGAGCTTGTTTTCGGATGTGATTCTGTCTCCTTCTTTTCCGGAAGCAGAGTTTGAAAAAATCAAAACACAAACCCTCTCAGGAATTCAGACACAGAAAGATGATCCAAATGCTATATCAGATAACGTTTCAAGCGCTTTGGTATATGGTAAAAATCATCCTTATGGCGAGATCGTCAATGAAAGCACAATCTCAAGCCTGACCCTCGATGATTGCAAGCAGTACTATAACACCTACTTCAAGCCAGGCAATGCCTACCTCGTTATTGTAGGCGATATTACGCCTGAGCAAGCAAAAGCTAAAGCAGAAAAGTATTTCGGAAAATGGACGGCCGGCACTACGCCTGCTTATACGTATCCCACACCTGCAGGTGTAGACAAGACCTCCGTTGCGTTTGTTGACAAAGCAGGTGCTGTCCAGTCCGTCATCAATGTAACGTATGCGGTAGACCTCAAGCCAGGTACTGAAGATATCATTCCTGCAAGAGTGATGAACACGATTCTCGGTAGCGGATTCTCCGGACGTTTGTTTAAGAACTTACGCGAAGACAAAGCATATACCTATGGTGCCTATTCAAGTCTCGACGCTGATGAACTAGTGGGTATTTTCTCAGCAGGAGCAAGTGTACGCAATGGTGTGACCGATAGTGCGATCACCCAATTTATGATCGAACTCGAAAAACTGCGCAACGAGCCGGTGACAAAGGAAGAACTTACCCTGGCGAAGAGTTTTATCGCAGGCACGTTTGCCCGTTCACTGGAAAGTCCACAGACCGTAGCTGGTTTTGCGCTCAATACGGATATGTACAAACTTCCGGCGGACTATTATGAAACATATCTCCAGCGACTTGAAGCAGTCACCATAGACGATATCTCCAGGGTCGCCAAAAAATATATCACTCCATCCAAAGCCAGAATTGTCGTCGTAGGCAATAAGGACGAAGTGATGAGCAAGCTAGTTCCGTTCGATAAGAATGACGGCGTGATCGAACTCTATGATATCTATGCCAATCCCCGTAAGGATGAGTCGGCTACGCCTGTGGATATGAGTCCTGGCCAGATTGTAGAGAAGTATCTGGCGGCCATCGGTGGACCAGATAAGCTTAAAACAATTACCTCATTGGACCAATCATACAACATGGATATGATGGGCACGACCTTCACCTCCAGAATGGTTCAGGATGCAGGCAAGTTTTACATGGACATGAGTACACAGGGAATGACCGTGGTGAAGCAGGTTTTTGATGGGGAGAAGGCGGTTGCGGAACAGATGGGAAGCAAAACGCCAATAGAAGGATCTGATCTGGACGATATTAGGGAGCGAGCCACGCTGTTTCCTGAAATGCACTACAATTCCGATGGATTTAAAACTGAAGTAAAGGGCACCGAAGATGTGAATGGTACATCATGCTACAAACTGGTGGTCAGTAAACCATCCGGCACCAAGAACACAGAGTTTTATGACAAAGCCACTTTCCTTAAAATAAAGGAAATACAGACATCAGTCACTCAGGGTCAAACGGTCACCAACACGTTTGAGTATGCGGATTACAAAGTGGTGGATGGGGTTACATTGCCTCACACCATTACTGTCGTCAGTCCTGATATGCCCATGCCATTGGTCATGAAAGCGACTGCAATCAAAGTCAACACGGCGGTCGATCCGTCACTGTTTAAAATCTAATACTTAAAAAGGGGGCTTCGGTCCCCTTTTTAATTTAAGGAGAACATCTACCTTTAACCTATGATTCAGGTATACGTGACCGGCGGTACGTTTGATAAGCAGTACAACTACATCACAGGTGAGTTGTATTTCGAAGGCACTCATCTCAACGAAATGTTTGAAAGAGGAAGGTGTTCTCTTGACGTCGATATCAAGACGCTCATGATGGTAGATAGCCTGGAGATGACGGAAGAGGACCGTGGGATCATCGTTCATAATTGTGTCAGAAATAAACTGGATAAGATCATTATCACCCATGGCACGGATCGAATGGTGGAAACAGCCAAGGCACTGGCTGCGGCTGATATCCCAAAGACCATAGTACTCACAGGGGCCATGATACCCTATGCGTTTGGTACTTCCTCAGATGGTTTTTTTAATCTTGGCAGTGCCCTGGCCTTTGTTCAGGTGCTTCCACCAGGAGTATATGTAGCCATGAATGGCCGCTGGTTTCCCTGGGACCATGTGCGGAAAAACAGGAGTACGGGCCTTTTCGAGGCCATTTAACTCTTTTAGGGCCGTTTTTACCCTATTTTCACCTCTTTATGACGCTTAAGCTGCGTATGGCACGGCCATTGCTATCATATATTGATCTTTGATTATATCTTTAGGTCTGTTTTTTAACCCATCGGATATGAAACCATCCCAGTTTACCGGATACATCGTTGCAGGCTTCCTGCTCTTGTCAGCATACCAGATTTCAGCCCAAAAGATGCCGGTCGGGGTTAGCTTTAAACGGCTGTTCCTTGATTATCAGACCTTACAGGGAGGGGATTTTGGTGCTTTCTCTTCCTACAGGGATGGGTGGGAGTTTGGTTTCCATGCTCCTTTTTCAAAGCACTTCATGCTCAATATTCCGGTGAAAATTGGATTGTCCAACAAAACCAATGAGCTCACAAATACGTTTATCGCCGGCCTGGATGCCCAGATTCATTATTACCCATTGAACAATCCTGATCGTTTCAACCCCTATCTACTTGCAGGTGGAGGCGCAGTGCGTATGGGTATGGATAGTATCAACTTTCAAACCCCTGTCGGAGTAGGTCTGGACGTAAGGATTGGGAAAAATGCCGCCTTCAATATTCAGGGTGAATACCGGTGGAGCAGTGCGGAAAACAATGATAATTTCAATTATGGCATTGGCTTTAAGTATTTCTTTGCGCGCAAAGAAATCGATACGGTGGAAGTCATACCCATCATGGAAATGCCCAAGATAGATACTGACGGTGATGGAATATTGGACAATGAGGATTCTTGCCCACAGGAAGCAGGATTGGCCATTTTCAGAGGCTGCCCGGACACAGATGGAGATGGCATAGAAGATCCAAAAGATGCTTGTCCGGTGATCGCAGGTTTGCTTGAGTTTAACGGATGTCCTGATTCAGATGGAGACGGTATCCAGGATATAGATGATATGTGTCCCACGGTGGCAGGTGTCGCCGCATTCAAGGGATGCCCTGACTCAGATAATGACGGAGTAGAGGACAGCATGGATAAATGCCCTTCCATACCAGGGGTGTCTGCATTCCAGGGATGCCCTGATACAGACAAGGATGGGGTAGAAGACAGTAAGGACAAATGTCCAACCACCTATGGCCCCATTTCCAATTTTGGTTGCCCTGTGATCGAAGCAGCAGACCGTGAAGTGCTAACCTTTGCCATGAAAGCCGTTCAATTCCAATTGGGCAAAGCAACACTGACTACGGATAGCTATGGGGTGCTCAATCAGATTGTCAGCATCATGAATAAGTACCCGGACTATAAGCTCAGTATTGATGGCCATACGGACAATACGGGCAGCGCAGAGGTTAATCGTAAATTGTCTGAATCACGCGCTAAAGCATGCTTCGATTATCTCAAGGAAAAGGGTATACCCGCAAGCCGAATGAGCTATCAGGGATTTGGTCCATCCAAACCAATCGCGGACAACAGCACGTATTCCGGCCGTACACTCAATCGTCGCGTAGAGTTTAATCTTACGCCCGGACTTTAAAGATTAGCGGATACCTTTTTGATCGAGCCAACGCTGATACCTCCTCGCATTTTCACTATGTGCAGGAAGTGTCGAAGCAAAGGCATGACCCGGGCCATCGTCAGTTGGTCTTGCACAGAAATAAAGGTAATCATGCTGCTCCCTGTTGAGTACCGCATCAATGGAAGGTAGTCCCGGCATAAAAATTGGGCCGGGAGGCAATCCCAGATTACGGTAAGTATTGTATGGTGATACAACATCAAGGTGGCCGTATAACACACGTCTTATTTCAAAATCACCTAAAGCAAATACAATGGTTGGATCTGCCTGCAAGGGAATGCTGTCTCTGATCCGATTGAGATACACTCCGGCCATTTTTGGTTTCTCAGGATTGTAATTGGTTTCCTTCTCAATAATGGAAGCCAGCGTGTATACTTCTTCGCGTGATAAACCTACTGCCGCAGCCTTAGCGGTTCGTTCCTCATTCCAGAACCTGTCATATTCCTTAAGCATCCTTTTGCAGAATTCATCCGGCGTTACCGTCCAGTAAAATTCATAGGTGTTTGGTATAAATCGGGTCAATCGCGTTTCGGGAACCGTTCCGGCCAGCGAATCAAATTTGTTGTTGAGGTAGTCCGAAAGGCCTAATGAATCAAACTCAAGTTTGGCAGCTACGCGCCCACACATCTGATCGATCGTGCGCACATTCTGGATCGTCAGCTTCAATGGAGTTTGTTTACCTCCACGGAGTATATATATAATGTTTTTATTGTTGGAGGGTGCGGGAATGACATATCGGCCCTTTCGTACGGTTTCATCCGCATAGTCCATTTTCGACGCCGTCCATCGAAATGATTTTTCATTCAGGATCTGGCTATTGGCTATAAGGCTATCGATCACATCTTCCAGCGTAGATCCGGTCGGAATCAACAGGATGTTGTTTTCAAGCGTATGCGGGGTGTTGATTTTAAATGCTTTGGTATAGAACATATACCCATAAAAGCCACCCACTGCAATCAACAGGATGGCGATGACAAGAATGATCCGCTTCAATGCAAATGATATTTTAATATAGGTGAGAGCGTCGGCTTAGTATTGTTCATTTTCATTCGGGAAGTCACCGGAACGAACGTCCTGAACGTATCGGCCAACCGCATTATGAATATCGTCATAGAGGTTGAGGTATCGTCTGAGGAAACGCGGATGAAAGTCATGCGTAAGCCCAAGCATATCGTGCACCACCAATACCTGGCCATCCGTTCCATTCCCTGCACCGATACCAATGGTCGGAATATGAAGGGACTGGCTGACCTCCTCCGCAAGTGCCGCAGGTATTTTTTCAAGCACCAGGGAAAAGCAACCGAGTTCCTGCAGCAGAAGACTATCTCTTTTCAGTTTGGCAGCTTCCGCTTCTTCTTTTGCCCGAACAGTGTAGGTGCCAAACTTATAAATAGACTGTGGGGTCAACCCAAGGTGTCCCATGACCGGGACGCCTGCGGAGAGAATACGACTGATGGATTCCCCGATTTCTTCTCCGCCTTCCAGCTTTACGGCGTGAGCTCCGGATTCTTTCATGATCCGTACCGAAGATTCGAGCGCAAGCTTGCTGTTGCCCTGGTAACTCCCAAATGGGAGGTCGACCACCACCAATGCGCGATGAACGGCCCGCACCACGGCAGAGGCATGATAAATCATCTGGTCAAGGGTGATCGGAAGGGTGGTTTCATGCCCCGCCATGACATTTGAAGCCGAATCCCCAACGAGGATAATGTCAATTCCGGCATCATCCAGGATGCGCGCCATGGAAAAGTCATACCCGGTGAGCATGGCAATTTTTTCACCAGCACCCTTCATCTCGGTGATCGTGTGGGTAGTGATTCTTTTGGCTTTACTATGAACGGACATGGCAGGTAGGCTTGAGTGACCAAAGGGATTGACAGGTCAAATATAAAACCCCTGGCCCTTTACGAGCTCATTTGTCCGGTTGTATTCATTTGGCAGGGAATTAGGCAGGTTTTGGCTGGTAAAGCATTATTTTCGCCCCATGAAATGGATTTTCGGGTTGATCATCACCGCCACGCTCATTACAGCATGTGATAACGAACTGGTAGTCACGGACAACTGGAAGGATATCCCCATTGTTTGGGGTTTAATTTCTAAAAGTGACACCGCTCATTATATCCGGGTGGAAAAGGCATTTTTAGATCCGGCTGTCCCTGCCGGCACCATAGCCCAGATTCCGGACTCCCTTTATTACGAAGACGCGATCGTCTCGATTAAATGGATTGATGAAGGGGAGGAGTTTTTCCTGACCAGGGTCAATGGTACCACTGAAGGTTACCCTCGCCAACCAGGTGAGTTTGCCAACGAGCCGAATTATCTCTACAAGATTAAAGCAAATCAGATCGGACTTCAGGTCGGTGACAGGTATCAGTTTGTACTCAAACGCAATGATCATACCCCCGAGGTTACCCTGACAGAGCCATTCATCGTATTGGGTCCGCCGGTGCTGCGTAATCCTTCATCAGGATCAAGCCTCAACTTTAGACAAGGGAGCAGTTTTACCTATATGTGGAATGAAATGCCCGATGCCGGGATATTCGATATCCAAATGCGGTTTAACTACCAGGAGCGCTCACCGGAGACCGGCAATATCTACACCCCAAAATCTGTGCAATGGGATGTTGTCCAGGGCGTCCAGGACAACGACTATAAAATGGACGGCGGTGAATTTTACAATTCCGTTGCCTCCAATATCGAAGAAGATCCAAATGCCACCCGGATTTTTAGCTCCATTGATATCCTTGTCTGGTGTGGAGGTAAGGAACTCCAGGAATATATTAAGATCGCCCTGGCCAATGACGGAATCACCAGCACGCAGGATTTTCCGGAATTCACCAATCTCACCGAGGGCAAAGGGCTCATAACCTCCAGAAATCTTTCAGACAACAAAGGATTTGGTCTCACCAACGCCTCTCTGGACAGTTTGAAGAATGGAAGCATTACTGGAGATCTGAATTTTCAATAGTTTCTTTTCCAGGCCATTAGCTAATCGTTGGTTGTTCTTTGGCAGAACTGCCTATTTGTCAGTTTTTGGCGTAGTGGCTGACACATTTCCCTTTTCTTTACCTGTTTTGGCATAAAAAAGTGGCTATTCCCGCTATGGCACGTCCATTGATCAGGGGAGGTATACAACATCATTTTAAGGTTTAGCCAAACAAAAAAGAAACACAAGCATATGGGTAAAATAATTGGAATCGACCTCGGAACAACCAACTCGTGTGTCGCGGTCATCGAAGGGAATGAGCCATCCGTCATCGCAAATGATGAAGGCAGAAGGACAACACCGTCCATTGTTGCCTTTTTGGATAATGGTGAACGGAAAGTTGGAGATCCTGCCAAACGTCAGGCGATCACCAATGCCCGAAGGACGGTCTATTCGATCAAGAGATTTATGGGCGCAAGGTATGGCGAAGCTAACCTTGAAGCTAAAAGAGTCACCTATCCGGTGGTCAGCGGACCTAATGACTCCGTAAAGGTGGACATTGACGGACGTCAGTACACCCCGCAGGAAATATCCGCTATCATCCTTCAGAAAATGAAGAAAGTGGCTGAAGACTACCTCGGACAATCCGTGACTGAAGCTGTTATCACCGTTCCCGCTTACTTCAATGACTCGCAGCGGCAGGCCACAAAAGAAGCCGGTGAGATTGCAGGTTTGACTGTACGCAGGATCATCAACGAACCTACAGCCGCTGCATTGGCTTACGGTCTGGACAAGAAGCATAAGGACATGACGATCGCCGTCTATGACCTGGGAGGAGGTACGTTTGATATCTCGATCCTTGAACTCGGCGATGGTGTATTTGAAGTGAAGTCAACCAACGGTGATACACACCTGGGTGGTGATGACTTTGACCAGGTGATCATCGATTGGCTGGCGGAGGAGTTTAAGAAACAAGAAGCGATCGATTTGCGCAAGGACCCAATGGCCCTTCAGCGCCTCAAAGAAGCTGCTGAGAGAGCCAAGATCGAACTCTCCAGCGGAACAGAGACGAGCATCACCCTGCCTTATGTCACCGCAGTGGATGGCGTGCCAAAGCACCTTGACACAAAGTTGACCCGCGCAAAATTTGAACAACTCTCTGCGGAACTCGTACAGCGCACATTGCGTCCTTGTGAGGAGGCGATCCGTGACGCCGGGATCAGCAAATCAGATATTGATGAAATTATTCTTGTAGGTGGTTCTACACGTATCCCACGTATTCAGGCCGCAGTTGAAGAGTTCTTTGGAAAGAAACCAAGCAAAGGGGTAAACCCGGACGAAGTGGTGGCCATTGGTGCTGCTATTCAGGGTGGTGTATTGAGCGGTGATGTGCAGGACGTACTGCTGCTCGACGTCACTCCGCTCTCCATGGGTATAGAAACTATGGGTGGTATCTATGACGTAGTCATCGAATCAAATAGCACCATTCCGACCAAGAAGTCAAAAGTGTATTCCACCGCTTCCGACAATCAGCCTTCGGTAGAAATTCATATTCTGCAGGGAGAACGTAAGATGGCGCGCGACAACAGGCCGATCGGTAGATTCATCCTCGATGGTATTCCACCGGCACCACGCGGTATGCCACAAATCGAAGTATCATTCGACATCGATGCCAACGGTATCCTCAGCGTTTCTGCTAAGGATAAAGGCACAGGCAAGCAGCAATCCATCAGGATCGAAGCCAGCACCGGATTGTCGAAAGATGAAATTGCCAAGATGAAAGCAGAAGCTGAAGCCAATGCAGAAACAGATCGCCAGGCCCGTGAACAGGCCGAAAAGATCAATGCTGCGGATGCACTCATCTTCCAGACAGAAAAACAGCTCAAGGATTACGGTGACAAGATCCCAGCTGATAAGAAATCATCCATCGAATCCGCTCTGGCGTCGCTCAAGTCCGCCCATGAGACACGGGATGTCAACCGCATTGACACGGCCTTAGAAAGCCTGAATGCCGCATGGCAGGCTGCCAGCCAGGATATTTACCAGGCGCAGCAACAGGCAGAACAACAAAATGCCGGTCAGGATCATGGTCAGTCTTCCGGTTCTTCAAATGGCAAGGGCCAGGAAGGGGACGTGACCGATGTAGAGTTTGAAGAGATGGATAATAAGAAGTAATCAGTTTCACCCCTGGAAAAGCCGGAAGTTCGCTTCCGGCTTTTTCTTTTTAGGCCTGCATACCACGTACAAATGGAGGCGTGTCAAGCGGAGAAAAAGCCCCTTCAAGAAATTGAAAATATCCGGCGATCGCAATCATCCCCGCATTGTCGGTACAGTATTGCATGGCAGGAAAGTAGAGCTTCCAGTCATATGCTTTTCCCAATTCCGTTAGCTTGTTTCTCAATCCCGAATTGGCGGCCACACCACCCGCGATACCGATTTCTTTAATGCCATATTGATGATATGCCTGCTCCATTTTTCGGGTCAGAATTTCAACAATCGTGTGCTGTATACTGGCACAAATATCCTTGAGGTTTTGTTCGATAAAATCAGGATTTTTCTTTGTCTCATCTCTCAGGAAATAAAGGATAGCCGTTTTTAATCCACTGAAGCTAAAATCCAGCCCTCCGATCTGAGGAATCGGAAATGGATAAACAGGTTGCCCTTCACGGGCCAGCTTATCCATGATGGGGCCCGCAGGATAGGGGAGTCCCAACATTTTTCCTGATTTATCAAACGCTTCACCAGCCGCGTCATCCAACGTAGAACCCAATACCTCCATTTCAGCATAACTGCGAACGAGAACTACCTGGGTGTGACCACCTGAAACAGTTAAGCATAGAAAAGGAAAGGCGGGTTTGGGGTCATCAATGAAATGGGACAAAACATGCGCCCGCATATGATTGACGGAAATAAACGGTACGCTGAGGGTCAAAGCCATTGCTTTGGCGAAACTCAATCCAACCGTCAGTGAACCCATAAGTCCCGGACCTGCTGTGCAAGCGATGGCATTGATCTCGTCCAACCGGACATCCGCTTTTTTTAAGGCAGCATCAACGACCAGGCTGATATTTTCCTGGTGCATCCTTGATGCCACTTCAGGCACGATGCCTCCATACTGCGCATGGATAGCCTGGCTTGAAATCACATTGCTCAGCACCACTCCATCCCGCAGCACTGCAGCAGAGGTGTCATCACAGGAGGATTCGATAGCAAGGATACAAGTGCCATTAGTCATCATGTCGCAAAGGTAGGTCAAT
>CAZYHJ010000002.1:10285-15265 GCA_964646645.1 uncultured Saprospiraceae bacterium
CTGATGTTTTTGGTTGAAGCTTCCGGGCTCGATTACCCGAAAATCCCTATCATTGTAGGCTCTATTGATTGTCGCAAATTAACCGACCCGCCCTTCCGGATGTCCTCTGTTCAGCCTACGTCTTCCCTGGTCATCACGCTGTCAAAAGGCAGTGTGGGCCTTGACTTTGTGCGCAGTACGGAGGCGGAATTAGATGCCTGGCGGTCCAGTTTTCAAGTGGATGGACTCCATTCCGCTGAACAGGTATCAGGTGTTTTGGATATTGCCCTTATGGCCAATCCTGTCCTTACAGATCGTATGGAGGAAGTACTGATCCTGATGGTGGATAGCCCAAGTTTGATTATTCAGTATCCTCCCGGTGACCTCAATGAATTAAAAGGTTTAGCCGCAAAATATCTTCGCAGGCGTGCCGGGGACCAATTTCAATGGGATGCTGCTGAAGGAAAGATTCTCAATATTTACACCTTACCGGAAGATACATTTTCAGCGTTGAGAGAATATTATGCCGGAGCAGATATTCTTCATCTTAATTCGGTCATCTGGACTGCTATCATGAAATTGATGGGTACCTCCGGTGACGATGAGTTGAAATTGTATGTGATTCCCTATGACCACTATACACTGATCATTGGGACTAAAGGAGGCGAGTGTCTTTTCTGCAAAACATTTTATACAAAGGAAAATGCTGATGCGGCTTACTATGCTTTAGCCTGCAGCAGGTTGCTTCAGGCAGATAAGAATATTTTGCTGACCATTAAAGATGAACCGGCATGGATTCAGCCGTCAGCTATAAATTTTCCTGTGTTTCATGAGCAAGTTGAATTGCCTGCCCTCCGTCAGTTGATTGCATCACACCTGTCATGCGTATCATAGGCGGAAAATGGCGGGGGCGGCGCATCCATATTCCTTCCAAAAGCTGGCCGGTCAGGCCTACCACCGATTTCGCCCGCGAAGCATTGTTTAATATTTTGGACAACCGATTGGACTATGAACACGCCTCAGCCCTTGATTTGTTTGGAGGTACAGGTATGCATTCTATTGAACTTGTATCCAGGGGATGTGCAGATGTAACCTATGTAGACCGATACAAGGATAGTGTTCGTTTCATGCAATCGTATGTGAAGGAGGAACAATTGCCCATCAAGGTCGTTTTGAGTGACGTTCGAAAATTTATTGCTTCAGCCGCACGTCAATGGGATTATATTTTTGCTGACCCTCCCTATGACATGAGAGAGATAGAGTTGTTCCCGACCTTTGTACTGGAATCCAATGTGCTTACCCCTAAAGGATTCTTCATTCTGGAGCATTCCAGCCTGTTCCATTTCCAACAAATACCGGGCTTTAAGGAAGCCAGACATTACGGACAGACCGTATTCAGCTTTTTTACCCAGGCATCGTAAATTTGACCCTTCAAATGAAAGACATCATAGTTGAAATTCAATCCGCAGTTTCCGGGGCCATCAGGGAATTATACCAGGTGGATCTTCCCGCACACGGATTTATCGTGACCCCCACGAAGAAGGAACATCAGGGAGATTATACCCTGGTGACATTTTCCTTTGCCAAGGCATTGAATCAGGCCCCTCCTTTGGTGGCTAAAACCATTGGCGAATATTTGCAGCAAAAGCATGACTGGATCAGTGCGACAGAGGTCATCCAGGGATTCTTAAATATTTCCTTGAGCAACGCTTACTGGATGGGATCGCTCAATGCCATGAGCCAGGATCCCAATTTTTGGAAACCTGCACCCGGAAAGGAAAAAGTCCTGGTGGAGTTTTCATCCCCTAATACCAATAAGCCATTACACCTCGGTCATATCAGGAATATCCTCCTGGGATGGTCGATGTATAAAATCTTTGAGGCTTGTGGTCATGATGTCAAACGGGTCCAGATCATTAATGACCGGGGTATTGCGATCTGTAAAAGCATGGTCGCGTGGCAAAAATTTGGTGAAGGCCTGACTCCGGAAAAAGCAGGTATAAAGAGCGACCATTTTGTAGGCGACTGGTATGTGCGTTTTGAAAAGGAGTTTTCCACTGAATACAAATCCTGGCAGTCCGGTTCCGAAGGACAGCAATTGTTTTCAAACAGAAAGGATAAAGAGCAACAGGAATCGGATTTTTTTAAAGGATATAAGAACCAGTATTTCAATACGGCCAGCCAGTTAGGTAAAGAGGCCCGGGAGATGTTGCTCAAATGGGAAGATCATGATCCTGACACGCTTGCGTTGTGGAAGTTGATGAACGGATGGGTGTATGCGGGTTTTGAAGAAACCTACCGCAATCTCGGGGTGGCGTTTGATAAACTCTATTACGAAAGCGACACTTATCTCCTTGGCAAGGATATCATTGAAGAGGGCCTGAAGAAAGAGGTGTTTTATAAGAAGGATGATGGATCCGTATGGGTCGACCTCACAGATGCAGGCCTCGATCATAAATTATTGCTCCGCAGTGACGGTACCTCCGTGTATATGACGCAGGATCTCGGCACCGCACAAAAGCGATATGATGAGTTTGGCGCGGAGCGCATGATTTATGTCGTGGCGGACGAACAGAATTATCACTTTCAGGCACTGTTTGCGATCATGAGTAAGTTAGGTGCACCGTATGCCAAAGGGCTCCACCATCTGTCCTATGGCATGGTGGATCTGCCGGAAGGTAAAATGAAATCGAGGGAAGGCACCGTCATTGATGCAGATGACCTGATGACCGATGTTATTGCCGAAGCCGGACTAGCGGCTGCTGAACGTGAAACGATTGATGCCGATATCATCCGTAAGATCGGCATGGCCGCGCTTAAATTTTTTATCATCAAAGTTGATCCAAAGAAACGGATGACTTTTGATCCCAAAGCATCAGTGGATCTCCAGGGTCAGACCGGTCCATACATCCAGAATGCTTACGTGAGGGTGCAATCAATCCTCAGGAAGGCCCCTGCAGAAGTTGGACATTTTGATGGGTACGAACCCAATGAAGATGAAAAGATGTTGCTCAATATGCTCGGCCAGTGCAGGTCACAAATAGAGACTGCGGCGAAGGATTACAGTCCTGCTTTGGTCGCCAATTACGCTTTTGCCCTGGCCAAAGAATATCACAGGTATTATCATGAAGTCAAAGTCCTGCAGGCAGAGTCAGATGAAGCGAGAGCTTTCCGATTGGTATTGATCAGCCTCATTAGTGAAGTGTTACTGCATACAATGGATTTGTTGGGCATTGAGATGCCGGACAGAATGTAATGAAACAGTTGAAGCCCTCAAATCGTTAATAGAGCATAAATGACGCCACGGCGTTTTTGGATATGGAAGAAAACAGATCATTAAATTTTATAGAAGAGTTTATCGAAGAAGATATCCGCAATGGTAAACATGCCGGCAGGGTGCACACCCGTTTTCCGCCGGAACCAAACGGATATCTCCACATCGGTCATGCCAAAGCCATTTGCCTCAATTTTGAAATAGCAAAGAAATACGGAGGCATCACCAATCTTCGCTTTGATGATACCAATCCGGCTACCGAAGAGACTGAATATGTCAATGCCATCAAGGCTGATATTCGTTGGCTGGGATATGACTGGGATGATCGGGAATACTATGCCTCTGATTATTTCGGTCAATTATATGAATATGCCCTCGATTTGATCCGCAAGGGTCTCGCTTATGTCGATGACAGCACGCCTGAAGAGATTGCGGAGCAAAAAGGAACACCCACAACACCAGGCAAGGAAAGTCCATATCGCCAGCGTACCATTGAGGAGAATCTCGACTTGTTTGTGCGCATGAAAGACGGTGAGTTTGCCGATGGTTCAAGAGTACTCCGTGCAAAGGTGGATATGACATCTCCGAATATGCACATGAGGGATCCTGTCATCTACCGGATCAAGCGCCAGCATCACCATCGCACTGGAGATACGTGGTGTATCTACCCGATGTATGATTTTGCACATGGGCAGAGCGATAGTATCGAAGCGATCACACATTCCTTATGTTCGCTCGAATTCACGCATCACCGGCCTTTGTATGATTGGTTTATTGATAAACTAGGTATTTTCCCCAGCCGGCAGATTGAGTTTGCGCGCATGAATGTGACCTACATGATCACATCGAAGCGTCGCCTGCTGCAGTTGGTCAACGAAGGATTGGTGAGCGGATGGGATGATGCACGGATGCCCACGATCAGCGGGCTCCGGCGTCGTGGATATCCTCCCGCAGCGATCCGGACCTTTTGTGACAAAGTAGGTATCGCCAAGCGCGACAACTGGATCGAAATTGAATTACTTGAATCCTGTGTGCGTGACGAACTCAATCGCACGGCCCTGAGACGAATGGCCGTGCTCGATCCTGTCCGATTGATCATTACAAATTATCCGGAGGGTCAGACTGAATATTTGCCCTCTGAGAATAATCCGGAAGATGAACATGCCGGTACACGCGAGATGCCGTTTAGCAAGACGTTGTATATCGAACGTGAGGACTTTATGATGGATCCGCCAAAGAAGTTTTTCAGGTTGGCTCCCGGAGCCACGGTTCGTTTGAAGAGCGCGTATATCATTACTTGTCAGTCTGCCGTGATCAATGAATCAACCGGGGCGGTGGAAGAAATTCATTGCACATACTATCCGGACTCAAAGAGTGGTTCAGACACGAGTGGCATCAAGGCAAAAGGTACGTTGCATTGGGTCAATGCCGCTACTGCCATTCAAGGCGAAGTGCGCATGTATGACCGCTTGTTTACCACCGAAAACCCGCTCGAAGAAGGCGTTGATTTTTTAAGCAAAGTCAATGACAAGTCATTGCTTATTAATACCTCCGTCCGGTTGGAGCCCGCATTGGCGGATGCGAAGGAAGGCGATAGTTTCCAGTTTTTAAGACAGGGCTACTTTACCATGGATAAAGATTCAACCCCCGGTCGCCCGGTGTTTAATCAAACAGTGTCGTTGAAAGAAGGCTGGACACCAAAAGATTGAAAAATGAAAAATGCTGTA
>CAZYHJ010000002.1:15365-21459 GCA_964646645.1 uncultured Saprospiraceae bacterium
TAAGGGTCATCACCATACCGGGTGCCGAAATCAATACTCAAATCCTCATTGACATCAAACTCCTTCAGATGCGCATTGACGAAAGCATCTATACCGTTGGCTAACCAGACAAGGGTGAATCCTACAATGGATAACTGACGGTCTTCATTCTTCTCATCCCGGAGTGTTTTGAGTTGAGATGGATTGGTGATCATGTCATATTGACTGCAGTGATCAGGGAAGGTATAGGGCTCCCCATCGATGCTCGCTTTGTAGGCATCGCGAAGACATTTATATTCCTGTGTATTCTTGTGGACGAGATATCCCATGCCACCTACGGCCCCCCAGACAAACGGCACACGGAGGTAACTTTTATTATAGATCTGGCCGGTGCCGGGGATGATGAGACTATACATTAACGCCTTGCCTGGTCGACCACTGAAGATTGACGTCTTTTTGACCTTGACGGGCATCGAATCCAGCGTCGTTGTACCTGTAGTATCAATATTGCTTTGAGCTAAACAAACATCATCGGATATCCAGATCACACTAAGTAGCAGGCATGAAAGCAATTTAACTTTCGTTCGTACACAGATGTGATGCAGGGAATGAATGATGGTCAATCTCATTTATTGGTCTTCAGCATTTTCAAGCAGATCGAGGAGCTCATTGAATTCCCGCGTACTGCTAAAGGGAATCTGTATCTGTCCGCTTCCGTTGGCTTTAAACTGAAGATTGACTTTGACCCCATAGATTTCACTGAGTCGCTGCTCGATACGCTTGATGTCCGCTGATTTCGAAGGGGTAGTGGAGGAGGATGTAGATGGTGTGGTATTCTTTTTTCCAGCCATTCCGTATCGGGCTACCAATTCTTCCGTTTCGCGCACACTGAGGTCTTTAGAGATAATTTCACCCAGCACCATCAATTGCGAACTGATATCCTCCAGGCCGGCAATACATTTCGCATGGCCCATCGAAATTTCATCGCGCCTCAAAGCATCCTGGACACGGGGAGGAAGTTTTAAGAGACGGAGATAATTAGATACCGTACTCCGTTGTTTTCCTACCCTTAACGATAATTCTTCGTGTGTGAGGTTGCATTCATCCACAAGACGCTGCAGACTGAAGGCCATTTCCATTGCATTGAGATCGGCGCGTTGAATGTTCTCCACAATGGCCATTTCAAGCAAACCCTGATCATCGGCCACCCGTATAAAGGCAGGCACAGTCTTAAGGCCTGCGCGTTGTGCCGCACGCCAGCGTCTTTCACCTGCGATGAGTTGGTATTTACCTTCATGCAGCCTGCGTAAGGTCAGTGGCTGGATAATCCCATGCGTCCTGATAGACTGGGTCAGTTCTTCAAGGGATTGTTCGTCAAAATCAGTACGCGGCTGATACGGATTGGCTTCGATGGCTTCTACCGGCACTTCAAGCGTTTCTCTTGATAATGCAGTGAGTTCCTGCCCCGTGGGAGCCGTTCCTCTTTCCTCTATGTTGGTCAGCAAAGCGCGGATGCCTTTGCCGATTTGCATTTTACTTGTTTCCTTGGACATGACTATCCGTTTTGATGATGCCCTGCGGCGGTTACGCCTGCATCGTTGTTACGTTTCAAAAATTCCAGTGCCAGTTGCATAAAATTCATACTTCCCGTACTGGCGGCATCATACATGATCACAGGGGCTTTCATGCTGGGGGATTCACTGATTTTGCTGTTGCGATGGATGACCGTCTGATATAACGGATCAGGAACGTTTTGTCGTACTTCCTCCAGGATCATGTTGGCCAGGCGCAACCGGCTGTCATACATCGTCATGATAATACCTTCAATCCGGAGTTGGGGATTGAGGTGTTCTCTCACCAGGGAAATGGTATTCTTCAGTTTTTGCAGCCCTTCTAGCGCATAGATTTCAGTCTGTATTGGGATCAGTACGGCATCAGAAGCTGTGAGCGCATTGACCGCAAGTAAGCCAAGCGAGGGCATGCAATCAATGAGGATGTAGTCGTATTCCTGTTTTACTTTTTCCAATACCCCCTGCAATACATTTTCGCGTCGCATTCTTGAGACCAGTTCAAGCTCAGCGCCAACAAGGTCAATATGGGAGGGTAGAATGAAGAGGTTGGGAGTACCGGTGGGCACGATGGCCGATGTGGCGGCGACCCCATTGATCATACACTCATAAATAGTAGGTTGTCCTTCTGCCACGGTAACACCTAGCCCGGAGGTGCAGTTGGCCTGGGGATCAGCATCCACGAGGAGCACTTTTTTCTCCAGGATGGCGAGGCAGGCCCCCATATTAATGGTGGTCGTGGTCTTTCCAACCCCTCCTTTTTGATTTGCTATGGCAATAACTTTCCCCAAAATAGTTCAATTCGTTGCAGGTGTCAGGCAAACTCAACGCAGGTTACCTTTCTTGCAAACAAGGGGCAAAAATACGCTGCTTGGCAGAACAATTCTTGCGGAATCCCGCATTGTAGTGATATTCCAATGGTTTACTCTTTTTTTGGCCAGCAGATTTGCCGTCGATTTGCGGTTCTGATTCACGGTAGGCAGTCAGGTATAAATGTAAAAATTCAGGGTTTTACAGGATATTCCGGTCCTCAGCGATCAAGGTATATACTGATTTTGTTGATTATTTATAATCTGTTGAAACATAGGAGAATAAACTGTCGTTTCTTTGCGGTGCCAACAGAAATAGCTGTTGGCGTTTATAGTCTAACCCATTTTATAATTCTAATGACAATGATGAAGTTTATTAAATTCTTTTCGCTTGCACTGGTGCTCACGTTGAGCTGGGTAGCTTGCAAAAACAACGCTGCGGAAGCTACAGCAACAACCGAAACAACTGCCGCAGATTCTGTATTCACGGCTGGAAAAGCTACTGCTATGGCAAACATCGAAGGTTTGACATCCGGAGTCGATGCTAAAATAGCTGAGATCGAAGGAAACCTGGCCGCTGCTCAGGAAGCAAATAAGGGCGGGTTAAACGTTGAACTCGAGACATTTAAGAAGTTCAAGACGGATCTTGAAGCTATGGCTGGCAAGGTCAACCAGGCTACTCCGGAAACCTGGGCTGCTATCAATACCGAAGTAGAGGCACTTCACTACACAGTAAAGACTGCTATTGTTGGTGCAGTTTCTTCTGATCAGCTCCACTAAGAATTGGGTGAGATTGTAATAGTCTTTTGAGCCGCCTTCGGGCGGCTTTTTTTTTACCCTGAATATTTTTTTTTCAGAATTTTCACCTGGCAGGATTGGATTATATTAAAATATTGAATAATAAGTTTTTGTACTATATGTTGTAAACCTGGACAGTAATAATGTTTATTTAACTGACTGTAAAACAAACATTTATCCATTTTAATTTTTTATTGGATTTGAATCAGGATCCGCCCTTGAGGGCAATATTTTCGAAAAAACGAAGTCTGGTTTTTCATAATCCCCCCGTCACTGGAGGCCTGGTTTTGAAATGCAGGAATTTTTCCTTGAAAATCAAAATGTTATATTTGCCTTCCCCGATCTTAACAGAATCGAACAATTATGGATGTCCTGAGTGTGCCTATGAGTAAAGATGAAGAGCAAATCAAGAGAATCCTCGATACCTGGGTAGTCAAGAATGGCTACACAGATATCAAGGCCAATATTGAGGGGTATGACACTCCTCCGGCCTTGAGCAATAAAGACAATATACTCATTCCGGATATTTCCGCCACCAAGCGCGGAGGTAGATGGTATATCGAGATTGTAAGAAAGGACGGAGATGCCGAGAAAACCGTAAGTAAATGGAAACTCCTCAGCCTTCTGGGCAAGAATAAGGGAGGTGGACTTATCCTTATCGCGCCTCCCGGAAGTTATGCCTTTGCAGAACGTCTGACAAAAAAGCATGATATTCTGGTACAGATCATCAAACTGTAAAACCGAAAACCCATAAAGAAAAGGGCAGGAGTATTCTCCCGCCCTTTTTTATTTTTCAAGCCTGTGGTCTTTAAAGGACTTTCAGCAATTCTTCTTCCAGTGTATTTCGTGGGTTGACCGCAACGATCTTTCCATCCCGACCGATGAGGAATGTCTTCGGAATGCCGGATACTCCATATTGCCTTGCTGCCTGGGTATCCCATTTGGTCAGGTCACTCACATGGTAGGGCCAGGTCAGTTGATCCTTTTCTATGGCAGCCAACCAATTCTTCTTTGATTGCTCCAACCCTTGTTTAAACTGTTCCTCGTCCGGATATCTTGATTTGGAACGATTATCAATTCCGTCAAGGGAAACACTGTATACCGTAAATCCTTTTTCCTTGTATTTGTTGTACATCTCGACAACATGAGGATTGGCCCTGCGACATGGGCCACACCAGGAGGCCCAGAAATCGAGCAGCACCACCTTGCCTTGAAGATCAGACAGGGTATAGGTTGTGCCATCAGGACTTTTCATGGAAATATCCGGTGCAGGCATGCCAACCTGGATGAGTTCCTGAGATTGCCCTTGCATGACGGCTTGTTCTAATCCGGCCGCAAAAGTGGCATACTGCGCAGTATACTCATGGTTAGGATATTTCTGCTGCAGACGGGCAGCAGCAGTTTTATGCACATCAAAAAACTCCGGCCTGTTCCCGAAGGCATTGATAGCCATCTGCATTCCGCAAAGCGGGTAGGGCGTATTTTTAATGTAGTCTTTCACATCTTCCGCATTAATCTTCCCTGTGGACAGAAGATTGCTGGTTTCCATAAAGTTCTTAGCGCTTTCACTTCCCCTGACTTCAATATCGCTTGTGCGCATACCTTCAAGCGTTCCTTTGACGCTTACGGTAGCAGCGGCATCTTCAAGGATGAGAAATAATTTGCCGGCCCCAATCCGCATCCGGTAGATGGCAGGTGGAAGCGCTTCCTCCATTTGAAGGGAAAAATCACCATTGGCATCTGTCTCTCCCTGTGTCAGAACAATGGTGCTGCTATTCGGCTCCATTTTGTCAAGATACACTTTCATGTTGGGGGCATCGGAAATACTCCCAGAGATGGTTGTACCCCTGGAACTAATCGCCCCACATGAGAGTATACTTACTATGGATAAAAGAAATAATCCTAGGGTTAGGTTCTTCATAAATGGTAAAATTCTATTGTTCTAAAATAGTGCTCAATGCATTTTGATATATAGTCCTCCAGGCTTGGATGGAACCAAAGTCAAGCCCATCGATATGAATCGATTGACCGGTTACAGTTCCTAAACGATTCACGGACACGCCTTGTTCAGCCAGGTAGGCTTCTACGCGGGTTAAATTTTCCTTATCGACAGAAATGACGGCCCTTCCCTGGCATTCACTGAACATACTTATGTCCTTGCGCATGCCTTCATCCAACCTGACATCAAAGCCTGAATTTCCGGCCATGCCACTTTCTACTAGCGAAATAAACAGACCTCCCTCAGAGATATCATGTGCCCCTGAAATCAATCCTTGTTGAATCAAGCCCGAGATCGCTTCATGGAGTATAAACTCCTGGTCAAGATTGAACTCAGGACAAGGGGTGAGTCGTTTTCCTAAGACCTCCCGTACATAGACCGATCCATCAATATTGGAAGGCGTCGCTCCAATGGATAAAAGGATATCCCCTTCTTTCTTAAAGGCAATGGTGGTGATATGTTTATGCTCTTCCACTAAGCCCACCATCCCAATCGTGGGTGTTGGAAAAACAGGTTCTGTTTTGTCTTTGAGTACGGATTGATTGTAAAAACTCACGTTGCCACCGGTCACCGGTGTGTCAAATTTACGGCAGGCTTCTCCCATGCCCTTGATGGCATGGACAAACTGATAGTACACCTCAGGATTGTAGGGATTGCCGAAATTGAGGCAGTTGGTGACGCCGAGTGGTAGTCCTCCGCTGCAGCGAATATTCCTGGCCGCTTCAGAAACGGCAATCATTGCACCGATATGAGGGTCAGCATGTACATATGCACTGTTGCAATCCACCGTAACAGCCAAAGATTTATCACTGTTTTTTAAACGGACCACCGTAGCATCCGCAGGATCATTCGTGTTGGTGTTTCCAGTCCGGACGGTATGATCATATTGTTCGTATACCCAACGCTTTGAGGCAATATTGGGTGAAGCAATGATCTTCTTT
>CAZYHJ010000002.1:21469-66478 GCA_964646645.1 uncultured Saprospiraceae bacterium
GTTGGAGTCGCAGGCAGATATGACTTGATCTCATCCATGTAAGCCGGCCTGGTATAGTCCCTGGAGTACACTGGAGCACCACCGCCCAGCACAAGGGAAAACGCAGGAACATCAGCCACCTTCTCACCATACCGGTAATATTCAAGTCGTCCGGTGTCGGTGACCTCACCAATTTGTGAACACTCCAGATCCCATTTGTCAAAAATGTCCTGGATTTCTTTTTCCCTTCCCTTCTCCACCACCACCAGCATACGTTCCTGGCTTTCGGAAAGCAGGATCTCCCATGCATGCATGTTTTGCTGGCGCGTCGGCACAAGGTCCAGGTTGATGCGCATACCTGTGCCTGATTTGGCGCTCATTTCGGAAGTGGAACACGTGATTCCGGCTGCGCCCATATCCTGCATACCCACCACCGCACCGGTTTTAATGATCTCAAGGGTTGCCTCCAGCAATAATTTTTCCTGGAAGGGGTCACCTACCTGCACCGCGGGTAAATCCTCAGCAGAATTTTCAGTGAGATCCGCGGATGCGAACGTAGCACCATGGATCCCATCACGACCTGTGGCAGACCCTACAATAAAGACCGGATTGCCGGGACCATCTGCCCTGGCAGAAATCGTCTCTCCAACCCGCACAATACCCACTGACATGGCATTGACGAGAATATTCTGTTGATAACAGGGATCAAAATAAACCTCGCCCCCAACCGTAGGCACCCCCAGACAATTACCGTAATCGCCAATGCCACTTACCACACCCTTGATCAGGTGGCGCATATGCGCGAGGCTGGGATCCCCAAAACGAAGTGAATTCAGGGCCGCTATAGGCCTTGCCCCCATGGTGAAAATATCCCTATGGATACCTCCAACCCCCGTTGCCGCCCCTTGGTAGGGTTCGATAGCGGAAGGGTGGTTGTGCGATTCAATTTTAAAAGCGCAGGCCAACCCATCGCCAATGTCCACAAGTCCGGCATTTTCCTCCCCGGCAGCTACCAACAATCGGCCGCCATCCCGCGGAAGCGTCTTGAGGTACTTAATGGAATTTTTATAGGAACAATGCTCACTCCACATCACGGAGAATACACTGACCTCAGTAAAATTGGGCTCCCTGCCCAGAATCGTGCAAATATTGTCGAATTCCTCCCTGGTTAATCCCAGTTGGGCAGCCACTTTAAAGTCAACTACCTGATCTGTCTCATGCATAAAAACTCATATAAGCCGCAAAAATAATATATGTTGGGACAACTCAGCATGGTCCACCGTAAGTGGGTTCGCCCCGCGTTTTGAGGGAATTTTTAATGGTCAGGGTGGGACATGAATCAAAATCATGCTTAAGCATGACCTGACTTGCCGGTGTTTTGCTTCATTACCCCTAACTTGTACTCAAGTTCTTTTGTCATGAATCTGAAAAATATTCTCGTCGCACTTGATATTAAGGCAACCGATCAAAAATTAATTGATCATGCCGTATTTCTCGCTGAACATTGCAAGGCCAAGATATGGCTTGTGCATGTGGCTTCTCCGGATCCCGATTTCGTAGGCTTTGAGATGGGTCCTAAGTACATCCGTGACTTCGTAGCTGATGAGTTGAGAAGCGAACATCGCGAATTGCAGAAGTATACCCAGGAACTGGAGCAGAAAAACATAGAAGCCGAAGGACTGCTCATCCAGGGTCCAACGATTGATATGATTGAGGCTGAAGTGAAAAAGTTGAGTATTGATTTGCTTGTGCTGGGTAGCCATAAGCATAGCTTTCTGTATGAAACCTTCGTGGGCAACACAACGATAAAGATCATCCGTGAAATTTCCATCCCGGTGATGATCATTCCGCTTCCGGAGTAAGGTTTATAGTGACCCTATGGATTCAAAGGCTTGTCCTGGACATTGTGGTAAACCTATTCCTTTCCTGACACATGCCGGTCCTTCACATACGCTGAAAGGTATATAGCCAGTAACTGTGTATAATCCACAAGAAGGTCTTTTGGCCATTTGGATACGGAGTCATGGTATAATTTCATCAGGTCCGAATTATTGATTGGAATAGCCGCGTAATAATCCTTGCCTGTAGTTTTTCCTTCTGCTATGACCAGCGTACCGGCCATTTGGTTTCCAATATCCCGGGAAAGTTTAAGCACCGCAAAATTGTAGTTGCCCAGTGAGTATGCCCCAAGTGTATCAAGGCGATAACCTTTTTTCATATCCAGTCCAGATGTGATCTGAATATGATACCCCTTGGTGAGATAATTGTATTCCTCGAGGGTGGTCGGGCTGGCCAATGGGGTGGTGGAATCAGATTGTCCCTTGAGCCCATCCATGAAAATTAAGAAGGAAATCACGATGAGAAGGCGCATAACGTATGATATTAATATGTCAGAATCACTTTGAAGCTATTCCGAAAATAATCACAAATAGCTCTCATTTGTCATCCTGCCCGCTGAAATCTGAGGGAATGGCAGATAGATTGCAAAAACTGCAATAATGAAAAATGCAGCAGTTGCTCGTATTTGATCGTATCAAATGCCATGACTTGCTTACCGAATGAGCCATGGACCAAAGTCTTATTTTACATGGATAGCGTCAATCTGTTTCTCCCTGCATAAGCGATTGAACTCAGGGATAGATGCTGTTTTAATCAGGTTAAATTTTTCCAATTCCACATCGATCAGCGCCTCAAGTTCATCCCTTACAGCATACACCTGTTCCGTAGGGGGATACGTACCATTGCCAAGAATAGAATTGAGGTAGGCAAGTTTATTGGTGAGCTTGATGGGATAGTTTAACGGATCCTGTCCACTTTGATTCTTTGTTTGATAAAGTGATTCTTCCACAGCCGTCATGGTACTGTCAATTTGCCCGTACAGGTTTTTTAACTCCGAATCGTTCATGACTCTTTCCTTATATGGGTGTAATTGTTTCCTCAGGTCACGGATACTGATAATAGCATTATGCGCTTCGGAGAGTTTATCCCTGAGCTCCAGGGCAAATTCAAGATATTTTTGATAGTCTTCGTCAGATGAAGGCGATCGGGGATCTTTTATAATGGAAAATTGATTTTGCTGAATCAGCCCTTTGTGATTCAATTCAATGCTGTAATCTCCCGGGATCGCCACAGGGCCGGAGGTTGAGCCCGCCCAGAGAATCATCCCATCAAATCGTTTGGCAGGAGCATACTTCATGTTCCAGTTGAGTATGTTCATTCCTTTATGCGGCTCCAGTTTATATGACGGATCGGTATGCGCGGTGCTGTAGTAAACGACAGTATCACGATCCGCATTGAAAATCGTCAGTGTCAGCGTATCCTCTTTTCTAAGCGAATCAGGAAGGTAGTAATAGGTCATAAGCCCGCCCGCATAATTGGTTCCGGCGCCATCGCTTTTATAGGACGCTCCGGTGAGTCTATAAGGATCTGCCGGTTCGAACAAGATGGTTCCGCCTGATTGGAGTTTACGCCATTGACGCAGCTGTGCTAATTCATCCATGATCCAAAAGCTTCTGCCCTGGGTCGCGGCAATGAGATGATTTTCCTTGACGGCCAGGTCCGTGATAGGCACGATGGGAAGATTGAGTTGAAAGGATTGCCAATGCATACCATCGTCATAGCTGATATACATGCCTGACTCTGTTCCTGCATATAGCATTCCCTGAACGAATGGATCTGCCCTGATCACGCGTGTAAAATGATGCGTGTCGATTCCATTGGTGATGAGTTCCCAGTTTGCGCCATAGTCCTTTGTTTTAAACAAGTAAGGCTTGTAGTCACCGGATTTATACATCGTTGCGGCGATATAGCAACCACCATCCGAATGGGGATCCGGTTCCAGGCTGTTGATTTGAATCCACGCAGGCAATTTTGCAGGCGTAACATTTTTCCATGTAGCGCCACCGTCACGTGAAAGATGAATGAGACCATCATCACTTCCTGTCCAAAGTAAGTCTTTTACCCTTGGACTTTCTGCCGCGGCGAAAATGGTGCAATAGTATTCCACCGAAGTATTGTCCTTGGTGATGGGTCCTCCTGATGGCCCTAATTTTGTGGTGTCATTTCGCGTGAGATCCGGACTTATGGTTTGCCAGGACTGGCCTTCGTTGGTCGTCATGTGCAGGTGATTGGAAGCCGCATAAAGTTTTTTAGGATCGTGCGGTGAAAAGAAAATGGGAAAGTTCCATTGAAAACGATACCGCGTACTTCCTGCGCCATGCCCCATGGGCAGGTCCGGCCACACATCCACTTCGCGACTAAGTCCCGTGCGGTGATCATATCTGTTGATGACGCCATCATAGCATCCACCGTAGACAATGTCATTGTTTAAAGGATCAACGGCAAGATGCCCGCATTCACAGCCGGCAGTGCTTTCCCAACTCTCTTCCCCGATCGCGCCGCCATCAGTTCTGTGGTATATCCTCACCGTAGAGTTGTCTTGCTGTGCACCGTAGATTCGAAATGGAAAATGATCGTCAGTGGTGACCCTGTAAAATTGTGCAGTAGGTTGATTGTGATAGGTGGACCAATGATCACCACCGTCAAAACTGACCTGCGCACCGCCATCATCACCGATGATCATACGTTCATGATTGTCAGGATCAATCCAAAGGTCATGATGATCTCCATGGTTAGAATAATGCGCGGAAAAAGTATGTCCGCCGTCCACGGATTTATGATACGCCACATTGACGACATACACCACATCTTCCGATTTCGGATCGGCATAGATTCGGGTGTAATACCAGGCACGCTGACGAAGATTCCGGTCTCCGTTAATCTTTTTCCAGGTTTTACCTCCGTCATCAGATCGGAAGACTCCTCCATCCTCATGTTCAATGATAGCCCACACCCGGTTGCTGTTCACCGGACTGACCGTTACGCCGGAAATACCCCAAATGCCTTTAGGTAATCCAGGGTTTGCGGAAATATTTTGCCATGTTTCACCACCATCTTTACTTTTCCATAAGGCTGAGCCATCACCTCCGCTCGAAAGTTCATACGGCTTGCGTTGGACACGCCAGGTGGAGGCATAAAGTATTCTTGGATTGTTTGGATCGAGTATCAGGTCCACAGCTCCGGCTCTGGCATTGACAAAGAGCGTTTGCTTCCATGTTTTCCCTCCATCCGTTGACTTATAAATGCCGCGCTCGTTTGTGTCCTTAAAAATATCTCCAAGCACTGCGGCATAGACGATATCCGGATTTTGGGGATGCACTCGCACACGTGGAATATGATTGGAAGCTTTGAGGCCAATTTGATCCCAGGTTTCACCGCCATCTAAGGTTTTCCACATACCATACCCATAGGATACATTGCCTCTCACGGTAATCTCTCCGCCCCCAACATAGATGACATTTGGATCAGAAGCAGCGACTTCTACGGCACCGATACTGCCACCAAAGTAACCGTCAGAAATATTTTGCCAGCTTTGTCCCGCATCGCTTGTTTTCCATAATCCGCCTCCGGTGCTTCCGAAGTAATATACGTTTGGATTATTTCGGATACCGGTTACAGAGGCAGATCGACCTCCTCTGTATGGACCAATGGAACGCCATGTCAGCCCTTTATAAAAAGTGGAATCGACAGCAGCGTAAGGAGATGGCTCAATGTTTTTTTTACTCTTTTGGGCCATCAGGATTCCGGGTGACAGGAATAGAATAGGGAGGATAGTAAGTAAGAAGCGCATGCGAATGGTAATTTCGTGGGTAAAATAGAGAATAACGGATGAATCAGGAACACAGGACAAATGCCCACGTCGTGCCCTCAAGTCTGCATGTCCACCTGGTGATGGATGAAGCGTGGATCGAAAGGTTTTTGCAAAAGCAGGAGATTGTGGTTCCCCTCACTAAAAAGTATAATCTCACCGGTCTGTCGATCCAACTCCTGCAGGACAAAGTTGTAGCTCAGGCAGACATAAGGGAGAAGCAAGGCACTCAGGTCAAGGTCACATGCCATCCGGTTTGGAATGGCGTCACTCAACAAATTCGATTGGAAAATATTGAAATTCAATTAATCAGTAAAAACATTTTGGTAAAGGGCGCAGGATGGTTTGCCAAAACAGTGATGGGGGCAAAGCTTGATAAGAAAGTGGAGCAGGCACTCAATCAGACCTATCAAAAGCTAATCAGGCAACTGTTAGAGAAGGGGCTTATTTTACCCATGCCGGACAAAGGACAGGCGGAAATCAGGTTTAATGCACTGCACATCAGCGAAATGGAATTTCGGACTAAGCAGGTGAAGATGAAGGTGAGCATGAATGGGCAGGGAAGTCTGCATCTTAAATAATCCCTGTCAGATCACAATCGCAGACTGATGCGGTGGACACCTGGTCGGTACTCCTTAAAAATGATGGATTCGATTTCGTCCAGGTGCACACTATTGTTGACAAAATCAATATCCTCCACATCGACAATGACGATGGGGTAGGAGGGTTGGCTGTAGAAAAACTCAAAATAAGAGTCCTGTATGTTTTTCAGATATGCCGTATTGATGTTGGCTTCGTAATTGCGGTCCCGCATATTGATTTGCTTTAGCAGTTTCTCCGGGGTCCTGTGCAGGTAGATCAACAGATCCGGGTTGGGAGATGCCGCATTGAGAATATTGAATAATCGCTGAAAGAGACGGTATTCTTTTTCATCCAGATTTTTCCGTGCGAAAATCAAGGTTTTCCAAAAACAATAATCGGCAATTGTAAAATCAAAAAACAAGTCTTTTTGCAGCGTGATCTGGGACAATTGCTTGTGACGCTCTGCCATAAAGAACAACTCCACGGTAAAGGCGAATCGTTCGGGATTCTGATAAAAGAAAGGGAGGAAGGGATTGTCATCAAATTCCTCCAGCACGAGCTGGACCGAATGCTTCTTGGCCAGCAGTTCACACAGGCTGGTTTTCCCGGAGCCGATGTTGCCTTCTATGCAGATGTACTTATACGGAACTGACTTGTTCATCCGGGTTGAATATATATACTTCTCCGGTATCACGGCAATCTAAATACAATTCTTCAATGCTTTTATGGAGCACGGGATGCATCCATTCCGGAATGAGATCCATCAAAGGTACCAGGACAAAATTGCGTGTCGCTAAAGCGGCATGGGGGACACTCAAATCCGCTGATTCAACCACTTTTTCTCCCGCCAGCAGGATATCAATATCAATGTGCCGGGCATGCCATTTCTCCGCGGGTTGCCGCCCTGCCGTTTGTTCAATTCGTTTTATTTTTTTCAACAAGTCAAAGGGCTCAAGCGGACTGCTCACCTCTACCACCTGGTTGAGAAACCAGGGTTGATCCGGATAGCCCCAGGGTTCTGTTTCGTAAATGCGGCTCTCCTTAAGGATGGGGCCGATTTCAACAGTGATCAATGCTTTAGCCTTGCTGAGTTGCTCAGCTCTGTCGCCAAGGTTGCTGCCGAGGATCAGGTGATAACTGGATGGTTTCATTTTGTAGTTCGGGAAAGGTAATGCTATTTTATCCTACGGTCCCGCAGCCGCCAATTCATGGGATAATAATTTTTCCATCCCTGCTGGGTCAACTTCGCCCAGCCCAAATGGCTTTGGTTGTACTGAATCAGATTCCAGCCTTGCTGACCAGATGTTGGCAAAGAACCAGTGTTTCGTTCAAGGTATCCCAGGGAGGCATCAAGATCGAGGTTGATCAGGCCGAATGCCGGGAATCTCCAGGAAGTCATCGCCAGGAAATGGCCTGGTATGAAGTCCTTTCCTTTTTGCTCCATCGTTTCACTGATCAGGGTTGCCCTTGGAATAACATTCAGGATCTCATTGGCTTTTGTTTCTGCTGCCGCATGGAGGATGGGATTTGCGATATGTTGTTTCAAGGCTACATGGTCTTCGATGCCTTCGATTTGTGCTTTGATTCCATCAGGGACCTTACCGAAGGCAGAGATGTTTTGTTTGTTTTTCGTGATTGATTTTTCTTCGTGGTGTGGTTGTTTTAAAACGGCGATAAACAATCCTTCTCCCATGACCTTGTGCGGATAGAGTTGGTATCCGGTTGCTTTACCCTCCTGCACTTTCTGAATGCCCCATTCAGCAGGAATGGATATTTCCACCGGCTCGAGTCCGAACGCATCAGCATATTGTCGGACATTGAAAATATTTTCCTCCATGCTGTAAGAGCAAGTACTGTAAATGAGATACCCATCTTGTCTCAATCCGCTGATCGCATCATGTATAATCTGTCGTTGCATCATACTACATGATGTGACGAGTTCCGGCGTCCATTGACGTATGGCTTCAGGATCCTTGCGCATCATGCCTTCACCTGCGCAAGGCGCATCCACCAACAAGACATCCATTGGAAGTTGGGCAAATGCGGAGGCGGATTCACCAGTGACAAACGAATTTGTGATTCCTGCCTTGGTTAAATTCTCACGCAGGATGGCTCTCCGCTGAGGTACCACTTCATTGGCCACTAAAACATCCTCCGGTTGCATGTAGCGTGCGAGGATTCCGGTTTTTCCACCAGGTGCCGCGCAAAGATCCACCCATGTGCGAGGGCGTTTATCCAGTTGAAGCGCAGCCAGCAAATAGTCCAGGAGCATGGAAGACGCTTCCTGCACATAATAGGCTCCCGCATGCCAGTGCGGATCGAGATGGAAGTGAGGTCTGGTCTCCAGATAATATCCTGAAGGGCACCAGGGCACATTTTTATTTAAATCGAAATCAGCCCGACCCTTGATATGATGCAGTCGGATGCTCGTTGGTGAAGGAGTATCCAATGCAGCGAGAAAATCCTCGTATGCAGCCCCCAACTGCATTTTCATCCTTTCGGCAAAAGCTTTGGGCAACACATCTATTGTCGCCATGCTACAACCCTTTTATTTTTCCGTATAGTGATCCTCCTTTGGCAAATAGACGATCTACTTTTTCAACGACTTTGGGATCAGGTACGAGGACAGGCGCATGATGGGGTTTAATCCGGGCATCAATGATCAATGGAGCACTGCATGTCCAATGTTTGTCGACTACTTTAACCGAAGCGCCATAGACGTCTTTTGAAGGCTGTGATCGAGTAAAGGTGGCCCACAGAAAATTTTGAACCGTTTGCCCCATCCAATGCGCATCCTCAGTGACAATGATCAATGGCCATGGGTTCATATCATGTCCAGCCATCGAAACTAATAGTTCATGTATCTCTTCCTGGGCCTTCGCATAATCAGTAAACGAAGGAGCGGAGATGGCCATCAATCCCGGCATGATGAGTTCCATTTTTGTAAATCCTTGCGGCAAACGAAGATCAGATGGTAGTTGGTGTCCTAATTTTCGAATCACCGGACCGCGGGCGGCTACAACCAGTTTTGAGCCGGCATTCCATCCATCACCACTGTAGTCCAGCGTGTCGATAGTCGTACGGGTGTGAAAATGTAAGTCGCGGTTAAAATCAATCCGGCTGAGCATATGCTGGAAAAACTCAGGTATATCATGGGTGGATAGTGATGGATTATCTTCCGCACAGGCGATAAAGAGATACTTGGCCAATGTGGTCTGCCCTTTACCCAACAAATGATTGGCGATGGTTAGCAATTCTTCAGGTACCGGTAGCCTGAACGGCATATATCGTTCATGCCCGATGGCCAGCAAGAGCGGATGAACACCCGCAGCGTCCACAGCATGCACTTCTTTCAGTCCCGGAAATTCTTTTGGGGCTAACGGTTCAACTAATTGATGGATCAACCACCCGAAGTAGCTGTCTTCCTGCGGTGGACGTCCTACCACTGTAAAATGCCAGATCGGATTTCGGCGATGATAAACCTGATGAACCACCATCACAGGAAAATCATGCTGGAGGCTATAGTAGCCAAGGTGATCTCCGAATGGACCTTCAGGTTTTTTATCATGCTTTCGTATCACTCCGGTAATGCAGAAATCGGCATCTGCGGAGATCGGGAAGCCATCCTTCCAGCTGTATCTGAAACGCCTGCCGGCCAGCAACCCCGCGAAAGTGACTTCACTCAATCCTTCTGGTAATGGCATGATGGCGGCAAAAGAATGCGATGGCGGACCGCCGACGAATGTGCTGACTTTGAAAGCTTCATCCGTTTGGTTGTACATGGTATGATGCACCCCGATGCCCCGGTGCAACTGGTAATGCATTCCAACTTCACGATTGAGTTCGTATTGATTTCCGCTGAGTTGAATACGATACATTCCGATATTGGACTGCATCATACTTTTTTCACCCGGAGGAAGCGTCATCACCTGGGGTAAAGTGATAAAGGCTCCGCCATCCATGGGCCAGCTTATGACTTGAGGTAACTGATCAATTTTTGTCTGGCCATAGAGCACAGGTGGTTTCCAAAGCATCTTTTTTGGTAATCCTTTGATGGCCGTAAATGGAGTACCTAGAAATTGGCCGGGATGGCGCAGGAATTCAGCGGGATCTGCTTTGAGCCGGATTAACTTTTGCACGGCTTCGAGCTGATGCCGGAAAAGATAGGCGGTCCGTTCTTTTGTTCCGTAAAGATTGGAGAGCGCCCGAAATGGACTCCCTTTAACACGTTCAAACAAAAGTGCGGGTCCACCGGCATCAAATACGCGACGGTGGATTTCTGCCATTTCCAGGTTCGGGTCCACTTCTTCCGTGATGCGAAGTAAATGAGAGCCGGGGAGATCGTCTATTGCTTGTTGTAGTGAATGGTACGCCACGATTGCTCAATCAGTATGCAGTTAAAATGACCTTTTGGTTATACACAAACAGATGAACCGCTGCGGATGTTGAAGATATGCTTTTATTTTCAGGGGCATGACTATACGCCGGACAGCAAGGTACAGCGTAATTAGCAATATCAAATTGAAAACAACTTATACATGAAGGGACCATGTAGCTTATTTCCCATCGGGAACACCGGATAATCTGTTTTTGCCCAATAGCTTTATATATTCTGGTTCGGTGTTGAGCACGATCAGATCAGGATCATTTATAAAAGTGAATCCTGTAAAGAGCCATCCTTTATCAAGTGATTTTTTCAATGACTTTATAGCTTCTTTTGTTTTGCCCAGATGAGCGAGAATTCTTGCTTCGAGATAATCCACCTCACCATAAAAGAACGAATGATCCCTTATGTGCAATTGCGTGATGGCATCCATCGCTTCTTTCGGCCTTCCTGTGCGGGCGTATATCAATCCGAGTTCTCCCCAGGTACGAATCCCGGGAGTACTACTTTTCATGGCATCAACGTAGACTTTTTCCGCTCCTGAAAGATCACCGGCTAGATATAGACATCGGGCGAGACTTCTGCCGGAATTTGGCCCATAGAGCGTTGCTGCTTTTAGGGCATATTCAATGGCCAATTGCGGATATCCGGTTAATTGAAATTGTCTCGCCGCATTATAGGTGAGATATGGAACCATGCCAGAGGTCGTTGTATCCAATGATAATCTGCCCAGGGTACCTTCAACTGCAGAAAGATCACCTGAGGAGATATAAAATTCAATCAATCGTGTATATTCGGATTGTCGGACAGCATGGAGTTCCAGTAATTCTGCCATCTCACTTGCTTTTTCCATATTCGAGAGATCGTCGTAGGCGATCATGGCCATCAGTATGCTGGTCCTGCAATAATGACATGTATTCAGATCCAAACCTTTCATGTCAATGTTCTGGCTTATCCGTATCGTGGTCAGCGGATCATTCAGATACTCGGTGGCCATGACCATGGCTGTCGTATGGGTAAACAGATCTCCCTTATTTTTTTCATATTCTTTGATAAAGTACCTGAATGCTTCTTTACGATTGCCATTCAAATCTTCTTCATGATACCGGACATAGTTTTCCTGGCTCTCCGTAAGATTTTTAAAGCGAAGCTTAATCAGTTTGAGGGTATCCACTTCTGACCCATATTCCTTTTCATTATTCAACCCGTTTATGAGCAGAAAGTACGCATCAAGAAAAGTGGTGTCCAGCCGAATGGCGTCTCTGAGGTAATTGAGGGGTACGGTTTTATCAGGTTCAGCCCAATGCAATTTTGCTTTCCAGTACGCATCATAAGCCTCATTGGTTGGTTGGGAGAGCAGGGTCACATTTTTACGATTCCAGTAACCTGTAATCGCAGACGAAATTTGTTCAAGACAATTTCTGGTTTCATTCCTGAGGCAATAACTGTCGGGAATCTTGACCGGAATCACTTCATTGGTCTTTGCCTTGATCAGGTTGACAAAGAAGATAATGGAGTCAGTGCTTTTTTGCGCGTAACTGAACGAACCTTCTATTACTATATCTGCCTCAAGACGCCTGTAGGGATTCGCCTTGGCCACACTTCCTGAAATATCGGCTTTGGTGTATTGCATTACGCTTTCTCCCTGGAAAACTAAAGCATCTGTTGAATGGACAAGTTCTCTGGTGATCCAGTCTTTGGCCATGGCTGAATAAATATTTAATGTAGAGTCATTTGTATTATTCGTAAATGGCATAACATAGATTCTTTCATGCCTCAGATCTTTGGGTGCCAGAAAAGAAAGGGAGGATCTGAAAAAGTATCCAGCCGCCAGCAGAACGAAAAGCAAGGCAGTACCTGCGGGTATGAAACGGTGCAACCACTTTCTTTCATGATGCTTTCCGGGTAGAGCAAGTCCGGGTGCGACTATGGCGTATAAGAATTGGGGTTCCCTGACATTCTTCAAGGTGAAATGTCCAAGCGCCTTAACCTTGACCCCAGGTTGATTGGACAGTTCGTCCGCTACCTTCTTAGAAACAATGACAGAACCTGCTATCCCGGCGGACTGTATGCGCGATGCCACGTTGACGACATCGCCAAAGATATCATTGGAGCGCATGACGAGGTCACCAATATGGATACCTATACGTAATGGTATTTTCCGTTTAATGGACTCTTTCTGAAGAGCAATGGCGCAATTGACCGCATCAATGACACTATCAAAAACGGTCAGGCTCCCATCCCCGAAATATTGTATAATCTGGCCCCGAAACCGATGGGTGATATCCTGAAGATAGTTACGATGATCTTGTATTTGTTCTAGGCCTGCGGACTCATCGCGCTGGAACATGGAGGTATATCCCTCAATGTCCGCAAACATTACAGCCGCTAGTTTTCTGATTTCATTTTCCTGGGTCATCCCTAAGCCTAAGTCAGTTTACGCATAAATATGCCAGGGCTAAAAATTATTAGCATCCTGATGCAGGCAAGTATTATTCCCTTAAGGTAGTCATAATTGACATTTGCTTCATTTCCTCTTGGAAATATTTCTTTTTAAAAGATAGTTTGGTTTGCTAAAATGAATTAGATTTAATCATTGATTTGCTATGAGCTCCACTGCACCGCTGCAAGAAAGACGGCGGAATAATTTTTCTCCTCGATTTCTCACCCAAAAATTGTTCAATAATGACAGTTCCAGCAGTAATACAAAATGAAAATGGCCTCGTCCGGTGGTTGCTCAACTCCTTGATCTTGTGGGTCGCCCTTATTTCCTCCGCATTGGCTTTTCATGCTTTCGGGAATACCATTGCATCGTTTACCTCATTTTTTAGTGGTACCGCATTATTAGTATTTTTCCTTTATGGTCTGGTCTTCGCCTATACCTATGACCGGATTTCCGGGCTTTGGAGTCCCCGAAGTAAAAGGAAGACCCTTTCACTGTTTGATCGCGGGCTGGAGAATGAAAGGAAGCGTAATCTTTACATCAGGTTGTTAGATGGTATTGGGTATAGTTTCAGTGTAGCCATTATTTTTTGGGCAGCCAGGTACATGATCTCCGGTGGTCTGCTGGGGGATACAGATAGTGAAGGCGTGGCTAATACTTCTGATTTACCGACGATCGTGGTGATCTTAGTCTCGGCCGTGGCATTGGAGATAGGTGGAAAGACAGAGTCTGATGATGATGAGGAAGATCCGGTTAGCCCAACGGTTGGTGCAAAAGGAGGTTGAAACTTATCCTCTTCTTTTCAGCTTATTTGCATATTTTGCATCAACGTGAATAAATTTCACGTCCTGCATGTATGGACCTCTTAATCACTTTACTGATTGGCGCCCTTGCCGGCTGGCTGGGCAGCCTTGTTTTTCGCGGAGCTGGTTTTGGCCTGATTGGAAATATCGTCATTGGTATTCTGGGGAGTTTCGTAGGCACCTGGGTGTTGGGTAAGCTGGGTTGGAACTTTGGATCCGGGTTTTTGGGTCAGGTGCTGACTGGGGCCGCAGGCGCTATCGTGATCCTGGTGATTGTCAGGATTATTTTTCCGGCGAAAAATTAAACGGAACGAAGTGGATTTCCCGAGTATTCGCTAATTCCATTCAGACTAATCAATTTCTTGATGGTGCAGAATCTTGAGCGTCTGATGTTTTGCCGAATACTCGCAATACTAGGGTTTATCCTTAGCCCCATCAAAGGGCAATGCCAGGTACAGGGTGTTTTACAAGATACGCTTTCGGTACAACAGTTCATTACTGGTTGTGCTGCGTACAGGAAATTTGCGATGGAGGGAATTGAAACGGCATTAACCGATTTTGTCGCCATTTCAGACGCCCTTGCAAGTTCTTCCAACGTTCCTAATGCCCATAATCAGTTTCGGGACCTGATTATTAAAGCGGCACTCCCAGAAAATCATGATTCCAAATCAGGCAATGCTCCGGCGATGTTAAGGAAGATGTTTGCCAATGACAGTCTTTCGGTACAGGTTTACTTACGCTGGCTCGAGAAGCATTATTATGAAATTCAGGAACTGACTTTTCTGGTACAATCTGAATTCCTGGAAGCCAATCCTCCTTATCGCATGTCCTCGCCCCAGATATTGTGGGAGGAGATTCAATTTTATAACGTTAGAAATGACATGCGTATAGCGGATATCGGAGCAGGTAATGGTTTCCTTGGCCTACTGCTGGCGGGAACGGGTGCACCAGCTAAAGTAACAATGACGGAAATCGACAGTGACATGTTGGCCTATCTGGATCAGCGACTTGCCAAGGGCGTTGATTACTTCCATTCAACCGAATTATCTGTTGTCAAGGCCGAAATAAAAACTACGCAACTGGGCCAGGATCATTATGATATAATTTTCTTGCGCGAGGTGTTACATCACTTAAGCCAGCCTCTGTCAGTGCTGCTGGATTGTAAAAAGCATCTTGAACCCGGAGGAAGCATTTTCCTCAAGGAGGGTACAAAAGACTTGCCTGGGGACAGACACTCCAAATGCAAAAAAGCCTGGACCTATTCCCAGGTTTTGAAAATGGTAAAAAAGGCAGGTTTCCATGTCACAAAAGAAAAAGTCATTGATGAGTCCTGGATCCTCCAGCTTAAACCACTGTAGTGCACATCTCTTTTTCAAATATGATTTATTTTCATATATCTTTTTACCTTAGCCCCTAAATTCAGCTGGCTTGAAGGTATATCTCGATCTGTTGCGCCATATTCTCGATGAAGGGGTGCGCAAAAGCGACCGGACCGGAACCGGAACGATCAGCACGTTCGGATACCAGATGCGGTTTAACCTGGCGGAAGGTTTTCCGCTGATGACGACCAAAAAGCTCCATCTTAAGTCTATTATCCACGAATTACTCTGGTTCCTGAAAGGGGATACCAATATTGGCTACCTGCAGGAACATGGCGTCAGGATCTGGAATGAATGGGCGGATGAGCAAGGAAACCTGGGGCCGGTATACGGCCACCAATGGCGCAGTTGGAGTGGGGCAGACGGCCATACGATCGATCAGATCAGTCAGGCCGTAAAGATGATCCAAACTAATCCTGACAGCAGACGTATCATCGTATCGGCCTGGAACGTAGCCGATATTCCCAAAATGGCCCTGGCGCCCTGTCACTGTCTTTTCCAGTTCTATGTGGCCGATGGCAAGCTGAGTTGCCAACTCTACCAGCGATCCGCAGATGTTTTTCTGGGCGTACCGTTCAATATCGCCTCCTATGCGCTCCTGACCCTTATGATGGCTCAGGTGTGTGGACTGCGCCCCGGAGACTTTGTACACACCTTTGGAGATGTCCACATCTATATGGACCATCTGGATCAGGTGCATGAACAGCTCTCCAGAACCCCGAGAGCCCTGCCCAAAATGGAGATCAATCCTGATATCAACGATATATTTTCATTCCAATTCGAAGACTTCCACCTCATGGAATACGACCCGCATCCGGCGATTTCTGCCCGGGTTTCGGTCTGATTAGAGGGCCCTGAAGTTTAGACAGAATCTAAATAACGAAATATAATCATTGCGGTCAGGTTAAATCTCGTATGTAATTATTTTTGCACCCACTACCAGCTATTTATAACAGCGTCTACTTCTTTTGTTATGTATCATAACTATTTGAAATACTGCTTACTACTACTGATTAGTTCAATCATTTTTGTAGGCACCATAACTGCTGCTCCAACGGCGGATGCAGGAAAGACTCTCTTCCAGAATCAGTGCGCCGCATGCCACAACAAGAACATGAAGGACAACCTGACCGGGCCAGCACTCGGAGGTGTGGAAGAACGTTGGGCTGCCTATCCTAAAGAGGACCTGTACCAGTGGATCAGAAACTCCCAGGCTATGATTGCCAGCGGACACCCGATGGCAACAGAACTCTGGGGTAAATGGAAGCCCACGGTGATGAACTCATTTCCTGCCTTTACAGACGATGATATCGCATCCATCCTCCTGTATATTGATGCACAGTTTAATAAGGCGCCCGCCGCCGCTGTGGCAGCTGGTACTCCAGGCGCCGGTCCGGTAGAACAACCCAAGCCTAGCCGGTATATCTACTATTTTCTCCTGGCTATCCTGGCAGTAGTGGTCTATGTACTCTCCCGTGTCATCACTAATCTTCGCCAGTTAGTTGCAGCTGAAGATGGCGAAGCACCACCTCAGGAGAAAACGCTGTGGCAAACGCTCACCTCAAGAAGCGTTGTCGGCCTTTTGATTTTCGCACTGGTTGTGCTGGGTGGTTATACAACAGTAAACAACGGTATCGCCTTCGGACGTCAGCAAGGTTATGCTCCGGAGCAACCAATTAAATTCTCTCATGCCACGCATGCCGGTATTCAGGGTATAGATTGCCAGTATTGCCATGACAGCGCCCGCAGAAGTAAGCATGCTTCTATTCCTGGAGCCAATACCTGTATGAATTGCCATAAGGCTATTGAAAAGGGATCTGTTTACGGGACACAGGAACTCACCAAGATTTTCGCTTCCGTGGGGTATGATCCTTCTACGGATAAGTATATAGATAATTACGACAAGCTCAGTAATGATGAGATAAAGGCGATTTACACCAAGTGGATCTCCGATAGTTATATCGCGGATAAAGAACTGACTACCATAGATAGAGCGGGTGAGCGTATCGTAGCGGAGCAATGGAAAGAGATTGAGTCTTCTTTGACCAATGAGCTAAAATCTTCTGTCGCCGGTCCGATCGAATGGACCAGGATCCACATGTTGCCGGACCATGTGTATTTCAATCACTCCCAACACGTGACCGTTGGAAAACTGGATTGTCAGCAGTGTCATGGTAAGGCCCAGGAAATGGATGTGCTCTATCAATACGCTCCGCTTTCCATGGGATGGTGCATCAACTGTCACAGGCAGACTGAAGTAAAGTTTGCCGATAATGAATATTACAAGACCTATCAACAGTATCATGATGCGCTGGCCAAAGGCCAGAAAACTAAAGTGACTGTCGAAGATATAGGCGGTCTGGAGTGTCAGAAATGTCACTATTAATCCACCGAAGCCACATCGAATTCAAACAAGACCATCGAACCTTATTTTAGATCATGAAAGATCAGAAAGCATATAATGACATTTGGATTGGCTCTGAAGACCTTGGCCGTGAAGAGAAATTCATCGATCAGGCTTCCAGGGAAATGCCCGATGCCTCCGTATCCTCCATGCTTGCGCAGGGTGCCACGTTTGCTACCCATACCACCGGGCGCAGGGACTTCCTCAAGTATCTTGGATTCAGCATCAGCGCTGCCACAGTTGCGGCCAGCTGCGAAATTCCATTGAAACGGGCTATTCCCTACGTAACAAAACCGGATGACATTGTTCCTGGGGTAGCCAACTACTACGCCAGTTCTTTCGTACAGGGCGGAGACTACTGCAGTATCCTGGTCAAAACAAGGGAAGGTCGTCCGATTAAGATCGAGGGCAACCAGCTTTCTGCGCTTGGAAAAGGAGGTACCTCCGCAAGGGCTCAAGCTTCTGTACTCAGCCTTTATGACACCCATAGGTTAAGGGCACCTCAGATCAAAAACTCCGAAGGACATTTTGAAGCCACAACCTGGCAGAAGATTGATGAATTAGTTGGCGGTGCCCTCAAGCCCGAAAGTAAGGTTGCAATCCTTACACATTCTATTCTCAGTCCGACAGAGAAGCAAGTCATCAAGGATTTTCAAGCCAAATATCCGGCGACTACAGTGACCACGTATGATCCTGTTTCATCCGCCGCTTTAATACGCGCACACGAACTGATGTATGGGGTCGCTATGGTGCCCGGTTATCATTTCGACAAAGCCAAAGTGATCGTGGGCATCCAGGCCGATTTCCTCGGTACATGGATTTCACCGGTACAGTTTGCCCATGATTATAGCCAGGGACGCAAAATAAAAGATGTCAAGGGTGCGTCGATGTCAAGACACATCCAGGTAGAAAGCTACATGTCCCTCACAGGCACCAATGCCGATAACCGCATTCGCATCAAGCCAAGTGAAGCCGGAGCGGCTATCGCCAGGTTGTACAATAAAATTGCCGCCGCTAAAGGTGCTTCATCTGTTTCTGCTCCTGATGTCAACGCCACCCTCGCAGCAGCGATGGATAAAACCGCTGACGAGTTGTTAAAAGCACCAGGTGAAAGCCTTGTGGTATGTGGTACAAATAATATCGCAGAGCAGAGCCTCGTGTGTGCCATCAACCAACTTCTTGGCAATACAGGCAGCACCGTTAATCTTGAAAACTATTCCTACCAGCGCCAGGGGGATGAAAGCAAGGTAGCCACCTTGATGACCGCCATGAATAACGGCCAGGTGGATGCGCTTTTCGTATACGGTTGCAATCCGGTGTTTGAACTTCCCTTCGGTGCCGCATTCGGAGAAGCCATCAATAAAGTGGGACTTTCCATCAGCATGTCACCAGACCAGGATGAAACAAGCATGCAATGCAAGGCTATCGCTCCGACCCATCACTTCCTCGAAAGTTGGGGAGATGCGGAACCAGTCCGTGGCCACATCAGCATGATCCAGCCCACGATCGCTCCTCTGTTTGATACTCGTCAGCGTGAAACCAGCCTTTTGAAATGGATCGGAGGCGAGAATACGATCTTCGGAAGTGATCAGCCTTACTACGAATATCTAAAAGCACGCTGGGCAACAGTTACAGGAAATACCACAGCATGGAATCAACTGCTTCATGATGGAGTGTACACCTACACACCTCCAGCGTCAGGTGCTGCCTACAAGGATAATCTGGCGTCTGTAGCTTCCAAAATAACACAACCTGGTACAGGAACAGAGATCACCTTTATGGAAACGGTGGCTATCGGTGCCGGACAAAGCGCCAATAACCCATGGCTTCAGGAAATGCCTGATCCGGTCACCCGTTGTTCCTGGGGAAATTACCTGGCGCTCCCGACACAATTCGACGGCACACGCAAATTCATTGCGCACGAGAACCTCGAAGATGGAGACATGGCAGAAATCACCCTCGGTGATCAAAAATTGACGGTCCCTGTGATCAAACAATTTGGTCAGACACCTGAGACATTTGCGCTGGCCCTCGGCTATGGCCGTACTGTAACGGGTCGTGCCGGCACCGGAGTTGGTGTGAACGTAACTCCATGGCTCAAAACGAATGAAGACGGTTTGATTCAATACTTTGCCAATGGTATTGCCGTATCCGGTAAAGTAGGAGAAGAGAAGTATTTCTCCTGCGTCCAGTACCATCACACGATGGGTGTGACCGGCGAAGACAGCCAGTCCAAAGAAACGATCAACGCCGATGAGGCCGCTACAGTCTATATGACATATGGACTTGTTCGCCAGGGCTTCCAGGGATCGCTGGTCAACAGAACGATTATCCGTAAGAGTCATTTTGATCATGTAGAGGACTTTGTCAAGGACCTTCAGGACGAACGCCATCGTCATCAGCAACTCAATACAAAACAAGTATATCCTGGCCATGATGAAACTTATGCCAGGGGCCATCATTGGGGCATGCACGTTGATCTCAACGCATGCATCGGTTGCGGTGCTTGTACCGTGGCTTGCATGGCAGAAAACAACGTACCTGTTGTAGGTAAGCGCGAAGTCAGCCGCCATCATGAAATGTCATGGCTCAGGATTGACCGCTACTACTATGGTGATGTAGACAATCCAAGTGCGGTATACCAACCGCTGATGTGTCAGCATTGCAACAATGCACCATGCGAAAACGTATGTCCGGTCAATGCCACTAACCACAGCGCCGAAGGATTAAACCAGATGGCTTACAACCGTTGTGTTGGAACAAGGTATTGCGCTAACAACTGTCCATATAAAGTACGCCGCTTTAACTGGCTCGATTATAATGCAGCTGACCTGTGGCCGATCAACGAAGCCGATCTTGGTCTCGAGTCACATGCAGATGATGTTCCATATGGTGCGGACAACCTCACTCGTATGGTATTGAATCCGGATGTAACCGTTAGATCCCGCGGGGTCATTGAGAAATGCAGTTTCTGCGTTCAGCGTATTCAGGAAGGCAAACTGCGGGCTAAAACCGAAGGTCGCTTGCTGAGAGATGCAGATGTCAAAACCGCATGTCAGACCGCATGTCCGACGGGTGCTATCACATTCGGTGATATGAATAATGAAGAAGGAGATCTGCATCACAAGCTTGCTTCTCCATTGAACTACATTGTCCTTGAGGAAGTAAACACCCGTTCTGCGGTCAACTACCAGGCAAGGATTATTAATAAAGCAGAAGGCATCGATGCCTGATCTTGAAACAATAGACGATCAACCTATTATCAATAGACAATAACATATGGGTTCAGGACCTACATCACCGATCAGAGAACCGTTAGTTCAGGGGCATAAAACGTATCACCAGATTACAGAAGATCTGTGTTCGCCCACCGAACGCGCACCGAGCAAAGCATGGACGCTGGCCTTCATTACCGCGCTGGCAGCTTTGACCTTTGGGGTCGTCTGCATCATCATCACCATTTGGGTGGGGATCGGAAGCTGGCGACTCAACCGTACCATCGGGTGGGGTTGGGACATCACTAACTTCGTTTGGTGGATCGGTATCGGTCACGCAGGTACCCTGATCTCAGCGATTCTTTTGCTGTTCCGCCAAAAATGGAGGACAGGGGTAAACCGCGCCGCGGAAGCCATGACCATCTTTGCGGTAATCTGCGCGGCTCTCTTTCCGATGATTCACGTAGGACGGATCTGGGTTGTGTTTTATTTCTTCCCTTATCCTAATACACGTGGTCCGCTTTGGCCAAACTTTAACTCCCCGCTGCTTTGGGACTTGTTTGCGATCTCGACTTATTTTACGGTGTCTCTTCTCTTCTGGTACACAGGCCTTGTTCCAGACTTTGCTACGGTAAGGGACAGGGCAAAGGGATTCCGCAAGAAGATGTATACCTTTCTTGCGTTCGGATGGACAGGTGCGGCTAAGCACTGGCAACGTCACGAATCTTTATCCCTTGTACTCGCGGGTTTGGCTACACCACTGGTACTCTCTGTTCACACGATTGTAAGTTTCGACTTTGCCACATCAGTGATTCCAGGTTGGCATACGACAATCTTCCCGCCATACTTTGTGGCCGGAGCTATCTTCTCAGGTTTCGCCATGGTACAGACACTGATGGTGATCACCCGTAAAGTGCTGAATCTGCAAGAGTATATCACCATCGGTCACATTGAGTCGATGAATAAGATTATACTGGTCACCGGTACGATTGTAGGTGTCGCTTATCTGACAGAGTTATTTATTGCCTGGTACTCCGGATACATCTACGAGCAATTTGCTTTCTTCAATCGTGCGTTAGGTCCATACTGGTGGTCATACTTTGGTATGATGACATGCAACGTATTGTCACCACAGTTATTCTGGTCCAAGAAAATCAGACGCAACGTGACCATCACTTTCCTGATGTCCATTTTCGTAAACATCGGGATGTGGTTTGAACGTTTCGTTATTATCGCGACCACGCTGGCCAGAGATTACCTCCCATCCAGCTGGAGTTTCTATGTGCCTTCCCTGGTTGAGGTGGGTATCTACATCGGAACGCTCGGAATTTTCTTCACCTTCTATCTGATCTTCGTTCGTGTGGCCCCTGTTGTGGCAATCGCAGAGATCAAGCATATTCTGAAAGGTGCCGGGGACCAATATGCCAAACCAAATGCTACAACCACGTTCCAGCAAATTGAAAGTGGCAATATGGAATTGGAGGCAGCAGGTCATGGACATGACAGTCATCATGGACACGATCATCATTGAAATTAATCAGTTAATCATAAGTGATCCAATTGATCATGAAGCATAGTGAAAAAAATATCATATTCGGATTGTACAATGATGAGGAAGATCTGAAGACGGCGGTTAAAAAAGCCAACGCGGATCATCTGAACATCATGGATGTATTAACCCCCTTTCCGGTACACGGACTAGATCCTTTGTTAGGATTGGCTGAGTCCCGACTACACATCGGTGGTTTTGTGTACGGTATGACCGGAACGCTCACGGCATTTTTAGGTATGTCCTGGATTTTTACCAGGGATTGGCCACAGATCTTCGGTGGTAAGCCATACTGGCCCATTCTCTCCTTTGTGCCGATCACGTTTGAGTTGACTGTGTTGTTTGCCTCTATCGGGATGGTGGTGACCTTCTATGTGATCAATGGACTTGGACCGGGCATTAAAAATCCTGTGATCCATCCGGGTATTACGGACGATAAGTTTTGTATCGCTTTCGATATGGAAGGCCTGGATCAACCCCAGGTAGACAAGCTCAGAAATTTTTTCCATCAGACCGGCGCAAGCCTTGTAGAAACGAAGACCATCTGATCATGAGGTATACGACAATATTTACAATCCTGTCTTGCTTAACCCTGATTGTGGCATGTTCTCCGGCTAAAGGAGATCGTACAGGTCATGAGTACATGCCTGACATGACGCATACCATCGGGTATGAAGCCAACCTTTACGACTATTATTATTACAATCGTTGGGGTACGGAAGAAGAGTATAAGAAATATGCTTCTCCTCGTCAAAGTGTTCCCGGCACCATTGCCAGGGGACAGATATCTGTAGCCAATGCTGCTGATGATCATGGCCGGATGGTGGCGATGGCCTCTTTTGACGGAATAGGAGATGGCGCGATGGCCATGACAGCTAATGGAAGTGTACCTTATTATTACACAGATACCGAAGAAGAAAGAGCAAGGGCCACAAGGGAAATTACCCGTAATCCTTTTCCAATCACTGCACAGGGACTGGCAGAGGGAAAACAACTGTATGACATTTATTGTGGAATATGCCACGGGGCAAAGGGTGATGGACTAGGTTACCTGGTGCGTGAAGAAGATCCGGCTAAAGGAATCGTTGCAGGGGTTTATCCTGCCGCACCAGCGAATTTCCTGCTTGACACATTTGTAAATTCCTCCGTCGGCAGATTCTATCATGGCATTATGTATGGAAGGAATGTCATGGGATCGTATAAGGATAAACTGAGCTACAAGGAGCGGTGGGAAGTCATCCATTACATTCGCTCCCTCCAGGCTCAAGCCAAGAAAGCTGAATATTCTCCAACAGGAAATACACTGAATAACGAAGCAATGCCCTGGGCTGCGGTTGAATCTTCTATGATGAAAGCACCGGCACCTGCAGTGGCAGATACGACAGGTCAACATGGCGAACCTGCACCTCAGCATACCAATCAACATTAATACTGACCGAATCGACTATACATATGAACCAGTTTATATTCGAAAAAAGACAAAAGACGCTTCTCGCCATCATGATGTTGATCGGGGTGATATCCCTGGTCATCACATACATGGGAGATGATCAGCATCATTCCAGGTTCTGGTCCAACTTGCTGCACAATTCGGTTTTCTTTACCGGTATTGCACTCATGGCCCTCTTCCTGATTGCGGCCAAAATCACAGCCTGGTCTGGTTGGCATACGTTGTTTAAAAGAGTTTGGGAAGCCTATTCCCTCTTCCTGATTGTAGGTATTGTGTTAATGTTGATCTTAGCCCTGGGTATTTGGGGAGGCTGGCATCACCTGTATCACTGGGCCGATACCAAGTCTGTTGAAACAGATACAGTGCTGGCAGGAAAGAGCTCGTTTTTGAATAAGAACTGGTACACCTTCGGTACCCTGATCATTATGGGGCTCTGGATTCTCCTGGCTACAAAGATTCGCGCGTTGTCCGTTGATGAGGACACCAATGGTGATTCCAACTTTACCCATGCCAGGAAATTGCGCATTTGGGGTGCTGCGGCACTTCCAATCATTGGTTTCTCCAGTGCGGCCATGATCTGGCAATGGGTCATGTCAGTGGACGCACATTGGTATAGTACTTTGTTTGCCTGGTATTCTTCTGCCAGTCTCATGGTGACGATGATTGCACTTACGATCATTACATTGATTACATTGAAAGTGAAGGGATATTTTCCCATGGTGACCACAGAACACCTTCATGATTTAGGTAAATACCTTTTTGCCTTCAGTATTTTCTGGACCTACCTTTGGTTTTCCCAGTTCATGTTGATTTGGTATGCCAACATTCCGGAAGAAACTGTTTACTTCCACACACGACTGAATGAATACCCGGTAATATTCTACCTCAATATCGCACTCAACTTTGCCTTACCGTTCCTGGTTTTGATCAGGAATGATACGAAACGTAAATATGGAACCTTGATATTTATCTCTTGTGTATTGGTCTTTAGTCATTGGCTTGATTTTTTCCTTATGCTCAAACCGGGTATTCTGCACACGATGCATGAACTGGCCGCGCACGGAGCTGAAGGAGGCCATGGACATCACACAGGCGCTACACCAGGATTTTCTATGCCTGGATTTTTAGAATTGGGAACGTTTATCGGGTTCCTCGGTTTGTTCTTCTACTTTGTATTTGGACGTCTGGAAAAAGCCAGCTTGTTGCCGAGAAGGGATCCTTATCTGATGGAGAGTGTTTCCCATCATACATAATAGATTCCGGCTTGAATTATAAATTGATTGAAGTTTATTAAAGCTATATAGCAAATGACCGCTTTGATTATTGGATTAAGTATGCTGTTGCTGGTGATCGTGATCCTTCAGATCAGCAGGCTGACAGACATGTATGCACGCATACGCGGCGAGGAAGAAGTGGAAGAGCGCCTCAACAGGTCGCAGGGCCGGGCCATGATGTTGTTTATGGTCGGACTCCTTGCCTTTTGCATCGTCTCCGCATATGCCTGGAAGAACTATATGTTGGGCTATGGACCTCACAAAGCTGCCTCGGCGCATGGTGGTGCCCTTGATAGTCTTTTTAATACCACACTGGTTTTTACTGGTATTGTATTCGTCCTTACCCACATCGCGTTGTTTTACTTCGCCTGGAAGTACAAGAAAGTGAGAGGTTCAAAGGCTACCCACTGGGCGCATAATAATACATTGGAAATCGTGTGGTCGGCCATTCCTGCAGTGGTCATGACTTTTTTGGTGATCAAGGGTCTCCTCGCATGGAATACCGTAATGGCGGATGTAAAGGAGGGCGAAGAAGTACTCGAAATTGAAGCCACAGGGTACCAGTTTGCCTGGCATCTTCGTTACCCGGGAAAAGACGGGATCATTGGTGCCCGCAATTATAAACTGATTGACGCGACTAATCCATTAGGTCAGGATTTTACGGACGCCCACAATTTTGATGATTTTCACCCGGATGAATTATGGTTGCCGGTAGGAAAAAAGGTGAGGGTACGTATCATCGCCCGTGATGTACTGCATAATTTCTATTTGCCACACTTCCGCGTTAAAATGGATGCCGTACCAGGGCTGCCAACATACTTTGTCTTTACACCGGAGAAAACGACAGAAGAGTACAGGGCTGAACTCAGCAAGTATCCTGAGTACAATAAGCCAAAAGATCCAAATGATCCTGAAAGCAAGATGTTGTGGGAAGAATTCAACTACGAATTAGCCTGCGCGGAACTTTGCGGCAAGAGTCATTATAGTATGCGCAGAATTGTTCGTATCGTTTCTCAGGCAGAGTATGATGCCTGGTTGGCCAAACAACAATCCTTTTACGCATCTACGATTCGTGGTACTGCCAGTGATCCCAATAAAGGCAAGTTGCTGGAGTATGAAATCGGTTTGAACAAAGAAGCATTGAACATGGCGGTGGAGAAAGCCATTGTCAATACAGGCATTCCGCTGAAACCAGAGGAAGAAGCCGCACTCAGAACGATTCGTCTGGACTATGTACAGTTTGAAACAGGTTCAAATACACTGACCGCTGATTCAAAGTATCAGCTGAGCGACCTGGCTGAAATTCTGAAGAAGTATCCACAGATTACCATTGAAGTCGGTGGACATACGGACAACACGGGTGATCCCGCACAAAACAAGACGCTTTCTCAGCAACGCGCAGATATTGTTAAAACCTACCTTGTTGACCAGGGTATAGGTACAGGCAGGTTGTCATCCGTAGGCTATGGTTCATCCAAACCTGTGGACACCAATGATACAGACGCCGGGCGTCAAAAGAATAGAAGAACTGAATTCCGAATCCTTTCCAAATAAACACCAGACATTATGTCTTCTTCACAGCAGCATGAAACCGATGTTCTGATCCGCGAGCAGGGATATGATGATCATTTCCATGAGCATCACCACGGGGATAAATATCAGTCCAATTTTATCACCCATTATATCTTCAGCCAGGATCATAAGATCATTGCCCGCCAATTCCTGATCACAGGGATCTTTTGGGCAATCATTGGGGCAGGGATGAGTATTATCTTCCGCCTCCAGCTTGGATTCCCGGATGATAGCCTCGCATGGTTGAAACCATTGCTCGGCAAGTGGATCACCATCAACGAAGCCGGTGTCGGTGCATTGAACCCTGAGTTCTATTATGCATTGGTCACGATGCACGGTACGATTATCGTGTTCTTCGTACTTACAGCCGGGTTGAGTGGAACATTTGCCAACTTGCTTATTCCTTTCCAGGTCGGTGCACGGGATATGGCCTCGCCATTCCTCAATATGCTTTCATATTGGTTCTTCTTCCTCGCGAGTGTAGTCATGTTTTTCTCCCTTTTCCTCAGCACTGGACCATTTGCAGGTGGTTGGACAGCCTATCCACCTCTTAGCGCTGTACCTGAGGCAAGTTCAGGATCAGGAGCAGGTATGACGCTTTGGTTGGTGAGTTTGACCTTCTTTGTAGTATCGGTATTGTTGGGAGGTATCAACTATGTGACCACTGTCCTTAACTTAAGAACTAAAGGGATGACCATGTGGCGCATGCCATTGACCGTTTGGGCGCTATTGGTCACCGCTATTCTTGGTATTCTTTCTTTCCCTGTATTGGTATCCGGGTTCTTCCTGTTGATGTTCGATCGCGGGATGGGCACCAGTTTCTATCTGAGTGAAATATTTGTCAACGGACACGCGCTCGAGAATGTCGGCGGTAGCCCCATTCTGTATCAGCACTTATTCTGGTTCCTCGGACACCCTGAAGTGTACATCATTATCCTTCCCGCCATGGGTCTGACCAGTGAGGTCCTTTCAGTGCATGCACGCAAACCTATTTTTGGATATAAAGCGATGGTGTATTCCATGCTGGCCATTGGTTTCCTCTCCTTCATCGTGTGGGCACACCACATGTTTATGTCAGGGGTGAATCCATTTATCTCCAACTTCTTCGTGATTTTCACACTCATCATTGCGGTACCATCTGCGGTGAAAGTGTTCAACTGGATTTCGACCTTATATAAAGGGAATATTCGTTTCACCTCCGCTATGCTTTTTGCCATCGGATTTGTTTCCATGTTCATCTCCGGAGGTCTTACAGGTATTTTCCTCGGAAACTCAGCGATTGATATCCAGCTCCATGATACTTATTTTGTTGTGGCTCACTTCCACATCGTAATGGGTATCGCGGCATTCTTCGGGATGTTCGCCGGTGTGTATCACTGGTTCCCCAGAATGTACGGTCGCTTCATGAATGAAACCATGGGCCGGATCCATTTTTGGGTGACTATGGTAGGTGCGTATGCCATTTTCTGGCCGATGCATTATACCGGTATGGCTGGCGTACCACGTCGTTACTACCGTTTCGATACGTTTGATGCCTTCTCCCATTTTAACGGGCTCAACCAGTTCATTACCGTTGCCGCTATCGTGGTATTTGGTGCTCAACTCCTTTTTGTATTCAACTTCTTCCATAGCATCTGGTATGGCCGTAAGATGACCACACAGAATCCATGGGGTGCCAATACGCTGGAATGGACAGCTCCGATTAAAGCCGGACACGGCAACTGGCCAGGTAATCTGCCAACGGTGCACAGATGGGCCTACGATTATAGTAAAGAAGGAGCGGATAAGGATTTCATCCAGCAGCATTTGCCGTTGACCGATAAAGAAAAAGCAGAAGCTCACCACCATTAATGAAAAACAAAGAACAGATACAGGTCAGGGCAACTTCTGTTACGCTAAAGGACTGGATCCAGGATATTGAACTCCTGGTCAAGTTCCGGCTGAGCAGTTTCGTTGTATTCTCCTCCGTCGTGGCGTATGCCATTGCGGCAGGTGAAAACACGCGCCTTGTTCCTTTTTTGTTGTTAGTAGCCGGAGGGGCATTGATCACTTTTGCTGCCAATATCCTGAATGAAGTTTTGGAAGCGGATTTTGATCGCTTGATGGAAAGAACTTCCAACAGGCCCTTAGCTGCCCGGAGATGGAATGCATCTACGGCGCTGGTAATGGCAGGCGCATTTAGTCTAACCGGAATTGTGTTGCTTGCATTGCTCAACCCACTGACTTCATTTCTGGGTACGCTTTCATTGGTCACGTATGCCTTTATCTATACGCCGCTGAAACGTCATAGTCCATTGGCCGTAGTGATTGGAGCAATTCCAGGTGCTTTGCCTGTAATGATCGGCGTGATCGCACATGAAGGAGTAATTACCGCACAAGCATTATTCATCTTCGCCATTCAGTTTATCTGGCAATTTCCTCATTTCTGGTCTATCGGATTTTTATCCTATGATCAGTATAGAAATGCAGGGTATAAACTTCTTCCGGAAGAAGACGGAAATATTGACCGTCGCCTGGGATCACAGGCATTTGTATATGCCTGTTTGTTATTCCCTGTGATTACTATAGGGTATATGACGAACCTTATCTCTATGGCAGGAGCCATAGGGCTGGCCATAGTGTCATTGTATTTTATTTACCGGGCATGGAATTTCTATATGGCGTTTGACAAGCCGAGTGCCCGTGCATTGATGTTTTCATCTTTTATATTTCTTCCCCTGGCCCTCATGGTGCTATGGTGGACGATGTAATAAATTAATTTGACGTTGAGTACCGAAGCAGGAACAGGATCGTTGACCCAAAAGCCATTCAGAGGCATACATGCCCCGTTGTTCGCCCTGTGGGCGGCCATGGGAAGCATTGTGATGATGTTTGGTTCGCTGACCAGTGCCTACATCGTGAGGCAGGCAGCAGGCAATTGGCTGGAGTTCCGTATACCGGATATCTTTTATACCAGTACAATAGTCATCCTGTTGAGCAGTGTGACTTTGCATGCCAGTTATCTTTCATTCCGCAAAGGGAAGGAGAATCTGTACAAAGCATTGCTTCCTGTGTCGCTGGTGCTGGGGATACTCTTTATCATCCTGCAATATCAAGGCTGGATGGAATTATATAATATCGGTGTGGCGCTGGATGGCAATCCTGGTGGTTCTTTCTTTTACGTGATCTCCGGTATTCATGCCGCGCACGTCGTGGGAGGGATTTTCGCTTTACTGGTGGCTACGCTGCATGCGTACACATTACCTTTTAAATCCACTGAACGAAGAAGGAGGAGATTTCAACTGGTGCTGCATTACTGGCACTTTGTGGATTTCCTTTGGTTATATCTATTCTTGTTTTTATTGATACAATGATTTACAACTGAATAAATGGCAACAGATACTTTAGACCAAAAACACACATCCCACGACAGTACCGCAAACGGCAGTTGGGAAGGCGCCGAATACCCGTTTAAAGTGGGGTATGGGAAGTTGATGATCTGGTATTTCCTCTTATCAGATGCCTTTACATTTGCCGGCTTCCTGATCGCTTACGGAACACTTCGTTTCAGTATGCCCAGCTGGCCCGTACCGGATTATGTGTTTAGTACCTTCCCGTTCCTTGAAGGTCACCATCCGCTGTTATTTGTCACCTTTATGACCTTCGTACTGCTCTTCAGTTCATTTACGATGATCAGGGCCGTGCAGGAGGGACACAGAGAAAACAGGCGCGGAGTCGCCATCTGGATGGGATTAACTATCCTTGGTGGTTTGGGCTTCCTCGGTTGCCAGGCATGGGAGTGGACCACATTGATTGGAAAAGAGCACATGAGTGTCACCACCAATCCGTTTGGAACACATACAGAGTCAGGTGTATATCTTGGACCTGATGGAAAGGAATCACAGGAAACGTTTCAGTCTGGGTCTACATACCTCCTCCATAAAATTGATATGAGTGCTAATCATGCTGAGGCTGCTTCCCACACAGAAGGAGGAGATCACGCTGCGGCTGCAGATCATGGCGCAGGAACTGAGCACGCTGAAGGCGCCCATGGCGGACATGCTTATGCCGGCCCGGGTGATTATCCTGATGCGGTGGTGGACGAACGTGGGTTTATTCACAGGAAATACATTGTGTCTGACGGAGAACATGCAGGCAAGATTAAACAAGAACAATTTGGACCTAAAGCCTTTGGTGCATTGTTCTTCTTTATCACAGGTTTCCACGGTTTTCACGTATTCTCCGGTGTGGTATTCCTGCTGATTATCCTGATCAATGTGTTGAGTGGAATTTATGTAGCCCGCAGAAATGGTAACGAAATGGTGGAGAAGATCGGGTTGTACTGGCACTTTGTAGACCTGGTTTGGGTTTTCGTATTCCTTGTATTCTACCTGCTCTAGACGACTGGAAAATTATTTATCAATTGAGACTTGCATTAAACGAAATATAGAATGGCACACGATTATACAGCTGCAAAAAAAATCGCCCTCCGCACCATTATCATTCTCGCCATCGTAACGGTGGTGGAAGTATTGGTAGCGTTGACCGGTAAAGGATACATCATCGAAGGATATCATGCCCCTAAGTTTGTTATGAACACGCTGATGATCGGCATGTCCCTCTATAAAGCTTACCTCATTGTGTTTGAGTTTATGCACATGAAATATGAGGCGAGAGGACTTATGCTGAGCGTACTGCTGCCGGTACTTTTGCTGATCTGGGCGATCATTGCGTTCCTTCAGGAAGGAAATGCGTGGAAAGGTAACCGTACTACAGTGATGGAGCGATCCAAGGTAGAGGTCGCGAAGTAGACTCAGGCTGTTGTTTCTACATCAGCCCTCATGTTTATTGCCTGAATTTGGCTGATGCGCTTTTATTCATTCCTTTTTTTAAGCATCATAAGATGTCCAGGAAGTTTTTAGTCACCATCGTACTGATTCTCTTCCTGCTACCATTCGTCTCCTGGTACTATCTGCAATCCGGCTTGAACTGGCGGAAAAAGGCACAGGAGGTGATGAACGGTAATGAACCATTTCCGGCAGACACGATCAGATTACAAGATGGCAGGTATACCGTCACAGATAGTCTGACAGACCACGTTACCCTGGTCGGGTTTGTGGATTGTCAGACTACCACGGAACAAGTAGGACTTCTCGAACAGTTATACCAACAATTTAAAGAAACCAACAAAGCAAAGTTCCTTGTATTCGATACCTGTGCTACTTCAGGACTTGATGATTTTGCAACAGGAAAAAGGGGAGTTTATTCACCGGACTGCACAATAAACCAACAGATGTGTTCTGCTTTGATTTCAAATTGGCCTGTTGGAAAAACTTATGCCCTCGTGGACCGAAAGGGCATTATACGGAGCTATTATAGTGTTGCCGGAAAAGAAGAGAAGAAATTACTCGTGGAGCACATGTCCCTGCTTCTGCCCAGAGAACGTCAGGAGAAAGTTGAACTTAAACGCGGAGAACAAAAATGACCCAACAGGACAATTCAGCCAGTATCAGAAAATTGGATCGGTGGGCCTGGGTGATCAGCATCATCGTGTGGCTACTGGTTGGGGCGATGCGCCAATATAAAATTCCTGTTCAGGCTGATTTGAGTTTCCTGGCCGGGATCAATGCATTGTTCAATACAGGGGTTACCATTGCCTTGTTATGTGCGTTTTACTTCATCAAACAAAAGCGGATAGAAGCACACAGAAAGTGCATTTATATCGCGATGGGATTGTCGGCAGGCTTTCTGCTCTCTTATGTCGGATACCATTTCACTACAGAGGAGATTCCTTATTGCAGGGAAGGGTGGTTGCGCACGCTGTATTACTTCATTCTGTTTAGCCACATTATACTGGCTGGATTAAGTCTTCCATTTATTTTATTGACATTTATCCGGGGCTACAAGAATGATGTAGCAAGACATCGGAAATTAGCAAAATGGGTCTTTCCCATTTGGTTGTATGTGGCGGCCACAGGGCCGATTGTATATTTATTTCTGCTTCCTTGCAGATAGATTGCAGGTTTTCTATTATTTTTGCCTATATGAAAAAAGCGACAAGGATCGTGTGCATAGTGGCTCTCAGCCTTATGATGTCCATGGCATCATTTGAAGTGGTGGCCCAATGTCCGATGTGCAAGATGTCCGCTGAATCAAATCTTAAAAACGGTGGAACAACGGGCCGCGGCCTGAATGCCGGCATCCTCTATATGCTGGCCCTTCCTTATACCCTCGTCGGGACCATCGGATATATCTGGTGGCGCAACAACCGTCGCAAGGAAGAGGACGAAGTCGAAGTGCTTCCTTAAGTCCACGCTGCCTTTTATCCTAACAGATTTCCATTTCAGTGCAAAAACAAAAAGTGCATGGCTTACGCATGCACTTCTGAACAATTTATCTTTTCACTAGAAGTTGATGGTAAATCCGATTCCTGCAGTAAACCCATATGATCGGATATCCAGGTTGAGAATCGGTTCGTGGAGCATATCACTTAATCCATGCCGGTAGTTGACTTCAAACTGAAGGGCGCTGGTTGAATTGACAGGTATGCTCACACCGGCTCCTGCCTGCAGGGCTAAGTCCACACGATTGTACAGATCATTTTCAAGATTGAGGGGAATGGAAGGCAATCTCCATGGTATAATCGCGTCAACCGTTGGTGTGATCTTTCCTTCTACAGCATAGCCCACACTTCCACCAGCCCTGACATAAGGCATGACACCATGATTAGTGAAATAGTATTTCATCGCCAGGGGGACTTCTATATAGTTGAGCCTGGTTTCCACACTGGCCCCAACAGGAAGGTCAATGCCAAGGACATCAATATTGAAATGTTCGCGCGCAGCAAATCCTCTTGAAGCAAACTGAGCACCGGTCAACACAGAGAAATGATTGGATAGTGCTCTTTCATAGTCCACCCCAAAGGTGTATTGAAAGACAGGTTTTAAGTACGGATTGGCAAGTTCGTACAAGCCAATTCCCGAGGTCCTGACGGAAGACGTACCTGCATCAGCATGGATCAGCATGGTCGATTGACCTTTAACCAATGACACAGGAGCGAAGAGCAGGCTGATCAGAGCAGCCACGTACATGAGGAATAAAGAATGCGCTTTCATGGCTAAATGTTTTTGTTGCATGAATGACGCGCGGTTGAAACGATACGTTTCGTAAGAGACCGTTAAGGAAAATTAATGTAGCCTTAAGATGATTGAGAGGCAGTTTAATCGCCGTAACGCTTTTTCAACCATAGGATAAGTGAAAAGGCCCCAAAGGCAAAGGTCAATAACCAAATGATGCCAAGGCCAACGACTCCGATCGTGCCACCAGCGATAAGGGTGATGAGTATCCCCAGTGTCAGGGAACCTGTACCTAACCAAAACCAACGATCTGTGGGGTCACCCAGATTGTCCATGCCACGTTTAGCCTGTTGACGGGACAGCAACTTTTTAAGTCGTGCTTCCATTTTGGCATCTTTATTTTGTTGGCGAAGGTCCGTAGGCGTGATTGGTTTTGCGGCATGATCATATGCTTTTACTGATGGATGGTAATCAACCATATTGATTTTTCCAATTGGATGATCCTCCGTATTGACAGGGGTAGTGGCGATTAGCGTCAACGGCAGTAAGAAGAGCATGAGCAATATTGCGTAGCTGTTGGATTTGAGATTTTTCATACGACACAAAGGGTTGAAAAGGAATAGGATCAAAAGATAATCAATACTCCGGGATGGTGCAAAAAAAAAGCCATCGCATGAGGCGATGGCTTTTTTATATCAAGTATTAATTCTAGTTCAACACATATCTTGCGGACAGTGCCCACCAGGCATAGAAACCATCATCCCATCCACCAATACGGAATGTCGGCATGACATCTAAGCTGAGATTTACCGGTGCAGATGCAAATTTGTAATCAAGACCAATGACACCACTTACTGCAAAGCCGAAACCATCCGGATCATCGTTGCCGAAGAAGTAGTCATCATCATAGTTGAAGAATTGCACACTGGCACCAGGCCCGAAATACCAGCTTAATCCATCCACGTCTGAAATAGGCTTGTGGATTTCATACAATGCGCCTACGCTGAAATAGCTGTAAACACCGGAGTATCCCCTGAATCCCGCAAACAAGTCGAGCGCATTGGATTCATTCAGGAACGTCTTGTAGGTTACAGACAACGGGTAACCGAAGCGCAAACCTATGGCGCTCTTGTAATCCTGTGCTTTGATCTGAGTGGACATAGCCAGGACGAACAACAAAGAGAAAAGTAAGGCAATCTTTTTCATAGTCTGATTTTTTGATTTTAAAATATGGTAGTTGATCTGGTTTAATTCATTTGACCCCGAAATATAAAGATATTTATCATCTGTTAACCTACACACACCAAAATGAGAATCATCCTAACGTCCGGATCTGGCGAAATGCATAGCCAGGGACAGCCATCCGAGGATGAACAACAACCCACCAATAGGTGTGATCGGACCAATAAAGGACTTAGGAAAGCCTGTCAGGGCTGCCGTTGAAATCAGGAACAGCGAACCTGAGAAAAAGAGGATGCCACACAGAAAGAGAATCCCCGAAGCTTTGAGCCAACGACCGGCAGAATTTTGAAGTCCTGCCAGCGCAACACCTATAGCCGCCAGCGCATGGACAAAAAGATAAAGGACCCCCGTGCGCAAAGTCTCGAGGTCATGTTCGGGTAACCGTTCTTTAAGGGCATGGGCCCCAAAGGCACCAAAGATGACGCCGAAAGCACCCGTAAATGCGGCAAACATGGCTATCCGATGAAAAATTGACTTACTCATGTATCGTCCAGTTAATGGGAGATTCCCCTTGTGAAATCAATATTTGGTTTGTTTTGGAAAAGTGCGCGCACCCTTTAAACGCATCTCTCGCCAGCGGAGAGGGATGGGCAGCCTCCAGGATATGATGTCGCGATGCATCAATCAGGGTCTTCTTGGAACGGGCATAATTGCCCCACAGCAGGAATATGAGGCCAGTCTTCTCCCGGCTCAAGGTGGAGATCACGGCATCCGTAAATTCCTCCCAGCCTTTTTTGGCATGGGAGCCCGGCTGGCCTTTCTCTACTGTCAGCACCGCATTGAGTAAAAAGACGCCCTGACTGGTCCAGTCGGTGAGGTCACCATGTGCGGGAATCTTAAATCCGGTGTCCTGGGACAATTCTTTATAAATATTCTTCAGCGAGGCTGGGGTAGGGATCTGGCGGGGAACGGAAAAACATAATCCCATAGCTTGTCCCGGACCATGATACGGATCCTGACCCAGAATGACCACCCTGACCTTGTCAAAAGGTGTTTTTTCAAAAGCATTGAACATCAGGGGACCCGGAGGATAGATAATCTTGCCGAGAGACTTTTCGGAGGCCAGAAAGGCCTTGATGCGGGCGAAATAGGGCTTGCTGAACTCCGGGGCAAGTTTTTCCTTCCACCCGGATTCCATTTTTACATCGGTTGGGTCTATCTGAGGCAACGCCACGGGTATGATTTCAGCTTGAAAGAGTGACTCCACCAGGGCTCGAACCTGGAACCGACGGTTTAGAAAACCGTTGCTCTATCCTATTGAGCTATGGAGCCATCGGGTTGCAAATATAGGGTAAGCCGTGGCTTATTTCGATTTGGCTTTAAATTCCTCCCAGGACGTCTTCTTGTAGTGATTTCCTCCGGCATACTTGAGCTCTTTCATCAGGGTAGGCCCGTCCTTATATCCTGGGGAGATCAGTATGCGCGCATACGCTTCGTCCAGGATGACATAGGTAGGGTAGGACATCTGGCCATCCAGCAGTTCATACGCCAGTTTATTGACGCCATCTCTTCCACCGGCCACCCAGGGAAAATCCTGTCCCTGCCAGTGAATGGTTTCTTTCTGTTCCGCATTTAACTTGACCGCATAAAAGGTAGCATTGAGTTCCTGCACGATATCGGCTTCCTTAAAGGTGGAGCTATCCATCTTTTTGCACCAGCCACACCAATTGGTGTAGATATCCACAAAAATCTTCTTCGGTTGTTTCTCCAGGGCTTTGGCAGCCTCCTCCCACGTCATCCAGTTCACTTCCTGCGCATGAGTTGCAGAAGCCATGAAAAAGCATGCTATCACGAGCGAACAAATCCTTGTAAAACGCATTTTATAGCTATTTTGATGACTGTAAAGATATGCAGAAACTGATTGTAGCTATTGGAGGTTCAAGCGGAGCCATATACGCACGGCTCTTACTCGACCGGCTCTCCGGCCTCAGGGAACAATATGATGATCTCGCCATCGTCGTGAGCCGTAATGCGGAAATCAACTGGCAGTTGGAGATCAAGGATCGATCCATTGCGGATTACGGATTCCGTGTCTATGGTCCTGCTGATTTTGATGCGCCGTTTGCCAGCGGTTCCGCCCGCTTCAACACAATGATCGTCTGTCCATGTTCGATGGGACTGCTTGCGCGCATGGCGCATGGCTTGTCCGATGACCTGATGACCCGGGCGGCGGATGTCGTGCTTAAAGAGCGTCGCAAATTGATCGTAGTACCACGGGAGACCCCTTTTAGTTTGATCCACATCGACAACATGAAAAAACTAACTGAGGCCGGCGCGATTATCTGTCCTGCGGTTCCTTCGTTTTATAACGGCGCAGACACTGTTGAAAAAGTTTGTTTGACGGTGGTGGATCGGGTGCTTGACCTTGCTGGGTTTACGATTGATACGTATAGGTGGGGTGGGTAAGCTTGAAGCATGTCGAAGCGCAGCGTAGATCCCGCAGTGCTGCGTAGCCACTAAGCGGGAGAGCAGAGGGCATAGAGCATAGAGAATAGAGCAGAGGGCATCGGGCGGGAAGCAGTGAGAATAGGCTTGGAGTTGAGAGTATAGGGCAGGGAGAAATGAATATTAATTAGGGAGCTTTTTGAGGAGCCAATTGGTGAGGGTCAATGTTGAAATCTTATCAGTTTAAACAAGACCGAAAATGTGAAAGTCTTCATGAGATCGATTGCTTTATGGTTATTACTCAATATTACTCACAATGCAGATATTGTAGCTCAATTATATATTTCTCCTGTCATAGGTTGGGAGTTTACAAAAATGGTTGATCTAACAGACTTCTATGGGTTGGATGTGCAGAACGACAAATTTGACATCCAAAATCCTATTTTTGGAATTCGGTTAGACTATAAATATTCTGATTTTAATTATATTTCTTGTGCTGCGAGCTTTTCTCAAAAGCTAGCAATCGTTGATAGTGAGAATTTTATCCCTCCTGATAGGCTGAAGATTGATAGTTATAAAACATCTGTTTCCTATAAGAGAAGGATAAATAAATTTTCCCTTCTAGGTGGAATCTATGCTGATTTTCTTGTCAATGGAAAATTAATTTATGAAATAAAGGATAGAAAGGATGATTTAGTGCCGTTAGAAAATTTTCAGGAATATGGTCTGTTGTCTTCAGTTGGATTTCATGAGCGAAATTTGTTGTTTGAAATGTTTTGTTATTATGGATTGACAAGAAGTGAAGATGTAAGAAAAAGATTGCAATTTCAAAAGTTCATTTCATTTGGAATCCAGATGAGTTATTCGTTTGTACTGCAATTGAAAAAGGAGGGCAAAAAGGTTCATTGTCCTACATTCTAATACATATCCTTTATGGCAACCTTTCCTGCACTTCATTTAGTTCATCTGACCACTAGATCCAAATGGGGGGGGCGACAAACAGCTTAGGTAATGATCCCTGAACTGTTTTGAGAAAAGAGCTTGAAACCATTGAATAGGTCTGAAGACTGTTATCGATTTAAGTTTCACTTTAATTATGTGTTTAGATTTTATGCCGGTCTCTCGATGGACTGTCTGGAGCTGTGGATCCGGCTACAGGATTGGCGCCCTGGGAGGCTGTAGGTGCTTGTCGCATTGTATCTGCTTTGGGTTAAAGCAGTCGTTGGAGTGGCTACAAGGCAGGGATAATTATAATACCAGGGCACTTAATTGACAAATGACCTAAAATGTTAAAATCTGCATTTTTTGTAAAAGTGGCATACTTTTAATAATATATTTCGTTATATTCACACCATAACCCAAGAAAGGCGCAAAGTAATAACCCCTTGAAGTATTCATAGGTACTTCTAATTAATAGTTATTATTATGAATGCCAAAGTAAAAAACCTTATCAGATTCGAGTCTCGAATTACTCCTGAACCTCCCTAGGTGTATTGGTTGTAAGCATTAGCATCATCATTATTTGATGGGTGTTCTGAACTCGTTTTACTAAAATTAATAGAGTAAATCCATAAAATAAACCCTTTAATTCAACTAGTATGAATTCCATTGCAATAATTTCAATTTCATTTTTTATATCCTTGTTTGGTAGTACATCAGCCAAATCAAGCGCTGCAACTTGGGAACCAGTTGTTATTTATTGTTGGGCATGTGAATGTGTTGATTACATTCCAGCCCACGATAATTGCTACCTTGTTGGAGCTCAGACTCAACTTAGCTGCGCGGCAGGGCCAGCTGGGCATTGTCTTTACGGCTGCTCATTGATCGGTTATCCAAGACCTGCTGGAGGAGGACCTTGTCCATACGATGGTATATTGAACAACTAACCTATTCAAAAAACTAAAACCTCTTATCATGAAAAAATTATTATATGTAGTGATTAGCATTTTAACGCTATCATGTGCAAGTGATGTTGCAGATCAATTAACTAACACCAGTGGTATTGTTAAATACTCGATCAATCGGCACAATGAAAAATCTAATACCGTGATGTCTGTCAAATATGATGCAGGGAAAGCAACTGTGACAAGGCTCTTGAACTATTCGGTTGACCCTGAAGCCGAATACAACGTTGTCTACTTTAATCCTGATTTAGTTGATGTGGGAGACAATGGTTCTATTGTGATAAAGCCAACTTCAAATCCTGTGTGGTTTGTCCCAGCCAATCTTGGGGTTGATCCAATTAATTTGATGAGTAATCTTAGATGTTGGAAGTATTATTGCAACTGTGGTGGGGCACCATCTCCTGACCAGCATTCAGCATGTAGTATAAATAAAAGTGCTGAAGGAATTATCCGTTGCTTTACAAGTGAATCAGAAGCATGTCCACCTAATACAAATGAGTTTTGTTTAGGTTCTGCTGCAATTGTTCCTTGTAATATGGCTCCAGAAGATAATGAGAATAAGGTATATTATGAGCATTACTTTGGAGGGATTATTATTGAGGCAAGTGAAGTTGTTGTAGCAGATCCACCTGGGTTTAAGAAGAAACAAAATAATACTTTGGATTTCATCGGTAATGATACTGGCGAAATGTATTTGAAAGAGGATTTTGAACGATTAGAGAAGGAAAAACTCAAACCACAAAATTAGACTATAAAAAGGCCAGAACATTGCTGGCCTTTTTATTTTAATTGCTACTATGTAACAAATAAGGAGGGACACCGTGTAGACTTTCCCATTTTCGGACATAGCTTAAGTAGACAAATTCACGTTTAATTTCCTCAAGTAATTCTTCGGTGAAAGCCCACCTCGTGAACAATGAAGGTGATTAGAATTGTAATCATTCTTCCTTCATCGCCAGGTTTCTCTGCTTGCTATTGTGGGGATTAAAAAATGAAAAGGAAGATTCCGTCAGTCAGGCACCTGTCTGGTTGTGATTCATTTCTCCCTCTTGTTGCTCTTTGTGCCTCCTCATGATTCCGATGATCAGCAGGATGCCACCAAGCAAGTAGAAAACGATCTTGTAGTAGTTCTCAGTATCAATGGAACGGATGACACCCCGGATGGCAAATAATCCAACAATGACAATCAGGGTTGATGCAACTAGGGTTTTCATGGTCAGAAAGGATTTGTTTGTAAACCGCTCGCCTGAACACTCCGGAGAATACGTTCTAATAGTTACTAAAAGTAAGGGATATTTCCTCAAGTACAGCGTTCAGGAACTGGAATTTTGCGGCTACCGTGTTAGGAGGGTCGCGGAGAGGTCGAGGAATGTTCATTCCTAGTCGGCGGCCAATTCAGGCGATGGACAATTCAAAAGATGGACAATTCACGAATTGTCCCTGCACGTATTTTATCCTGATTGTAATGATGGTGGCCCATCAGGTTCATTGCCCCGTTGGCGGCCAATTCGCGAATTGTCCTTACACGTATTTTATCCTGATTGTAATGATGCTGGCCCATCAGGTTCATTGCCCCGTTGGCGGCCAATTCGCGAATTGGCCCTACAATACCTTTACCCTGGAACCCTTCTCCATTCTCCCCGCTCCTCGCCCTATGCCCTTTGCCCTATGCCCTTTGCCCTATGCCCTTTGCTCTCTGCTAGTAGCCCCGGCAGGAATCGAACCTGCATCAAAAGTTTAGGAAACTTCTATTCTATCCATTGAACTACGGGACCATACTTTCATGAGTTTCCCTGAAGAAACCCTGGGATGTTCCGCATCCGGAAAATCCTGTTTGGAGGCGCAAATATAAAGTTATCCCGCGAGCCATAAAGAATAGGGGCCACCTAAATCCTGAAACCCTTGATTCACACCTTATTAACAGGACTTCATACATCCCAACTTTTCAGATATAAGCGCAAGTCCTACATTTGTGACCGTATTCCTGAAAATTTAAAAAATTGCTCAACATGAATTTGATGAAACATGTTTTTGGCGCCCTGATGTTGGTAGCCACTATATCTATGATCGCTTGCCAGGGAGATGCAAACGATGCCCGTGAACAAGCCCGTGAAAGCCTTGCCAATTCTGCCGATGGCACTGTAGCTCCTACAGCCGCACAGCCAAGCGCAGCACCAGGTGCCATGTCTGCTGAAAACCAGACCCCAACCGGCCCTACCACAACTATGACCTTCGAGCAAACCGATTTTGACTTCGGTTCTGTAAAGGAAGGAGAAAAGGTTAAGCACACCTACAAGTTCAAAAACACTGGTAGTGAGCCATTGATCATCTCCAGCGCCAAAGGCAGCTGCGGTTGTACCGTGCCAAAGTGGCCATCTGAGCCGATCGCTCCAGGCGCTACGGGCCAGATCGATGTAGAGTTTGACAGCAAAGGCAAACCAGGTAAGCAAACTAAGCGTGTGACGGTAAATGCCAACACAGTACCTGCTCAGACCTTCCTCAATATCTCAGGTAATGTGGAAAAGGATCCTAATTCCCCAACCGCCAAGCCTGCCGCTGCACCAGCGAAGAAATAATTTCATCCCTCAGCGGGATTACCGATTCAAGATGCCTGTAAAGATGTTTTCTTTACAGGCATTTTTATGTCCATGAAGACCTACCTCTCCCTTGTCAAGTTCGCCCATACGGTCTTTGCGCTGCCTTTTGCCTTCCTGGCTACATTTTTGGGCCTGGAATCCATAGGAGGTGCCTTTGATTGGATGATCCTCCTCAAAGTGCTGCTCTGCATGGTTTTTGCCAGAACCGCCGCCATGGCCTTTAACCGGTATGTGGATCGGAAGATCGATGCGCTGAATCAACGCACGGTCATTCGTGAAATTCCATCAGGGAAGATCAAGCCTACCTCCGCGCTTCTACTTGTGATTTTCTCCTCGTTTGCTTTCGTTGCAGTAGCTTATTGGATTAATCCGCTTTGCTTCGTTTTGTCCCCTGTGGCCCTTGCTGTTGTACTCGGCTATAGTTATACCAAACGATTCACCTGGCTCTGTCACTTTGTCTTAGGCCTTGGCCTCGGGCTCGCTCCTGTTGGTGCTTATATCGCAGTGACCGGACGATTTGATGTGTTGCCCGTCGCCTATGGCGTGATGGTGCTTCTTTGGGTCAGCGGTTTCGATATTCTCTATGCGTTGCAGGATGAATCGTTTGACCGCGAACACGGACTGCATTCTGTCCCGCAGCAGTTCGGGCAACAAAAGGCAAAGCAGATTTCATTTGTGTTGCACGTCCTGTGTGCCATACTTCTGTTGTGGATCACATCAACGCAGGCACAGTCATTTTCAGGTTTTCACTACCTGCATTGGATCGCGGCATTTGGATTTATCCTCTTGCTCGCTCGTCAGCATTATCTGGTCTTCAAGTACAATCTGGCCAAAATCAACCAGGCGTTTTTTGAAACCAATGGTATCGCCAGTGTCATGTTTGGTGTGCTGGTGATCGTGGATGTGCTGACCTGATGTTTAGCCTCACGACTGACGATATCCGGACAGGAATTCAAGAAATTTATCCAGTGCTTTTCTCCTGTGGCTGATCCTGTTTTTTATAGCAACAGATAGTTCGCCAAAGGTTTGATCAAACCCATTGGGAATGAAGATCGGATCATACCCAAATCCATTTTTTCCTCTGGGCGAAGTACTTATTGAACCTTCAACTGTGCCTTTAAAGAAATGAACTTCATCCTTACTGGACCGAAATGCCATTAACGCGATAAAGCGGGCAGATCTGTTTTGTGTCGAACCAAGTTCATCTAGCACCTTGCGAATATTATCTTCCGGACCACGATGATCTCCGGCATATCGCGCGGAATACACACCTGGTCTTCCCTGTAAAGCATCCACTTCCAGTCCACTGTCTTCAGCAAAACAAATCAGCCCCGTTTGTTGAAAGAGGAAGGTGGTTTTAGCTCTTGCATTATCTATAAACGTATCGTAAGGCTCAGGAATATCGTGGTGGAAACCAATATCATCCAATCCTATCACTTCAAATTGGGAAGGGATCAGTTGCCGGACCTCTGCCAACTTATGTTTGTTGTGCGTGGCGAAAAGAAGAGGCTTAGCGGGCATGTTCTGCTTTGAGTTCAAGAAACATTTGCATCTGACGCCACAGGTCTTTTTTAGCTACGGCATGTTCAGCCAGCTTGTCCGGAGAGAGTGTGTAGATGTAGGTGAACGCTTCCAGTTGACTCACGCCATGCTGATCCAAATCAATCCATATCCCCAATTCGCCTGGTGGCACACCAAAACCGATAATCAAATCCACCTTTACTCCATGCACATCACTGAGCGATACCGGTTGCCCGGACTCGATTTCAAGCAAGAGGACATTGGCTTCAAAATCCGCTTTGAGTGCGGTCGAAATCTTCTGCAGGAGGTCCTTGCCGGTGGCCGTAAGTGGCTTCGGAACAGCGAAAAGCAACCATTTATCGGTTGTGGCGGTTTGGTTTTGCTCAGATTCTGGGATGTGATAGGTTGTAAAAGGCAACATTTTCCAAATATTGTTACAATTTATTGACAATAGAACGAATTAAAGAATGATATTAAAATATATAACAAGCTGACTATGAATACAAAATGAAAAAGTATATTTTTGTATCAAATTTCAACTCATGAAGGACTTAACCATTCATCTCACCAGTGAATCCGGAGTGTCAAAAGTAGATTTTAATAATTTACCTTTTGGCAAGATTATCACCGATCATATGTTTGAAATCGACTTCGATGGTTCGAAGTGGGTCAATCCGCGCATATCTCCGGTGCAAAAGCTCGAACTGCATCCGATGAACATGGCATTGCACTACGGTCAATCCATTTTTGAAGGAATGAAGGCATCCAGGTCTAAGGACGGCGTACCTATGTTGTTCAGACCAGAACTTCATGCAAAACGGATGAATGCCTCCGCGCGCAGGATGTGTATGCCGGAGATTCCGGAAGATATTTTTGTCGAAGCCATCCACACGCTTGTTGGTATTGACCAGGAGTGGATCCCAAAGATGGAAGGCAGTTCACTTTACATCCGTCCGCTGATGTTTGCGACAGATGAAATGGTGGGTGTCAAGCCTTCTGATATGTATAAGTTTATCATCATCTGCCTGCCGGTTGGTCCATACTATCCTAAACCAATCAAGTTGCTGGTAGAGCATCATTATATCCGTGCCGCGCAAGGTGGAGTAGGAGAGGCTAAGACCGCCGGAAATTATGCCGCGGCTATGTATCCTTCAAAACTTGCACGCGAACAAGGGTTTGATCAAATCCTCTGGTTGGATGCCGTGCATCATAAGTATGTGCAGGAAGTTGGCACAATGAATATTTTCTTTGTGTTCAACGATGAGATCGTGACACCGCCCACATCAGGCACAATACTTAAAGGCATTACAAGAGCGTCAACCATTGAATACCTCAAAGCTGAAGGAAAGAATGTAGTTGAACGCGATCTTTCCATTGATGAGGTGTTGCAGAAATATCAGTCCGGTGAGCTTGTTGAAATCTTTGGAACAGGTACTGCCGCATTGATTGCCAACGTAGAGGAAATCAAGTATGCAGATCATACGATTCGCCTTGATGCGAACAAATGGCAATTATCAACGGCCATCAAAAACGAAATCAATGGTATGCGTTTCGGTACAAGGCC
>CAZYHJ010000002.1:66578-70246 GCA_964646645.1 uncultured Saprospiraceae bacterium
GCTGCATTTTCGAGTGCAATCCGGGTCACCTTCATCGGGTCGATAACGCCGGCCTTTTTCAGGTCTTCGTATTTGTCCGTGCGGGCATTATATCCGGTGGCGCCTTTGCTCTTGACCACTTCCTGCAGTACTACAGAACCTTCAACACCTGCATTTTCAGCGATGGTGCGGATAGGTGCTTCGAGTGACTTCCGGACGATATGAATACCGATGGTTTCATCATCGTTGAGGCCTTTCAGCTTTTCAATCGACTTGATGGCATTGATGAGGGCTACACCTCCACCGGTGACGATACCTTCCTCAACGGCAGCTCTGGTAGCACTCAGTGCGTCATCTACACGTGCTTTCTTTTCTTTCATTTCAACTTCCGTGGCAGCACCTACATAAAGTACAGCTACACCACCTGCCAGCTTTGCAAGTCTTTCCTGAAGTTTCTCCTTGTCATAATCAGAGGTGGTGGTTTCGATCTGCGCCTTGATCTGGTTGATCCTGGCCGTGATCGCTTCCTGTGTTCCTCTTCCGTTGACAATCGTTGTGTTGTCCTTGTCTACTGTGATTTTTTCAGCGCGGCCGAGATGTTCAAGTTCAACATTTTCCAGTTTGTAACCCTTCTCTTCGCTGATCACGGTTCCACCAGTGAGAATAGCGATGTCTTCCAGCATAGCTTTACGACGATCTCCAAATCCTGGTGCTTTGACAGCAACGATCTTCAATTGAGCACGAAGGCGATTGACAACTAATACTCCAAGTGCCTGGCTTTCGATGTCTTCTGCGATCATCAGCAGCGGACGACCTGAGGAAATGACTTTTTCCAATACAGGAACAATCTCCTGCATATTGGAAATCTTTTTGTCATAGATCAGAATCAATGGTTCTTCGTATTCCGTGGTCATGTTTTCAGCATTGGTCACGAAATAAGGGGAGAGGTAACCGCGGTCAAATTGCATACCCTTTACTTCATCCACGTAGGTGTCAGTTCCTTTGGATTCTTCTACCGTGATAACACCATCCTTGGATACACGACGCATCGCATCAGCGATCAGGGTTCCGATTTCTTCGTCATTGTTGGCGGAGATGGAACCTACTTGTTTGATTTTTTCATAATCATCACCGATGACTTCAGCTTGCTTCTTGAGATCTTCGATGATCACTTTCGTGGCCTTATCAATACCGCGCTTCAGGTCCATGGGGTTGGCACCGGCCACAACGTTTTTCATTCCGGCACTCACCATCGCTTGCGCGAGAACAGTGGCCGTCGTTGTACCATCACCGGCGATATCGGCGGTTTTAGAGGCAACTTCCTTTACTAATTGTGCGCCCATGTTCTGTACGGGATCTTCCAGTTCGATGTCTTTTGCCACGGTCACACCATCTTTGGTAATGGTAGGAGCGCCGAAACTTTTCTGGAGAATGACATTACGTCCTTTGGGACCGAGGGTTACTTTGACAGCGTTGCACAAAGCATCCACGCCGGCTTTGAGTTTTTCTCTTGCCTCTGAGTTAAAGCTAATTTCTTTAGCCATTGTATTTAGATTTTAATAGTTGTAAGAATTGAAAATGAAAACAGTTTCCGGCGAACCGGAGATTAGTTGATGACAACAAGTATGTCGTCCTCACGCATGATCAGGTAGTCCACTCCTTCATAGGAAAGTTCCTGGCCGGCGTATTTGCCATAGAGGACGATATCACCCACCTGAACGGTCATGAGATTGCCTTCTTTTCCTGGGCCAACGGCCACCACTTCACCACGTTGGGGCTTTTCCTTGGCGGTATCCGGGATGATGATCCCTCCCTTGGTCTTTTCTTCTGCTGGTGCAGGTCTGACGACAACCCGGTCATTGATAGGTTTGAGTTTCATACGATTTTGATGATTTTATTATGATTTTGAAATGTAAAAGATGATTTACCCGACCCTTATCATAAGATGTGCCATTCGGGTGCTTTCTGCCATAATTTCAGCCCAAAAGCTTTACGGTGGCAGTTAGAAGCCAAAAAGGAATAAGCTGAACCCTCCATGCTGCCAAACTGGCAAAGAGAAGGAACAGGTAGGATAAAGTGAGCCTTTATTTTTGGAAATAAACCGGTAAGGCGGGTCACCCTTACTTCACGAAGAAGCTGGCAAAGATGCACAGGGCAAAAAGTGCCGCGGCAAGGCCCCAGGTAAGCTTTTCAATGAAGTCCACTGATTTGGCCGCTCCGAACATTTGGTTGGCACTTTGACCGCCAAACGTGCTGTCAACGCCACCCCCTTTTGGGTTCTGGATCAGGATTACAGCCATTAAAAGGATGCAAATCAGGGCAATAAGAATGGTTATTAATTTAAGCATGGCGTATTCGTATTAGGACAGTGCCTCAATTTTGGCTGCAAAGAAACCACTTTTTTCCGGATATTTTTCTATCAACCGTTTATACATCTCTATTGCCTGGTCCTTGTATCCCTGAGCGGCTAAAAGATCCGCATAGGTCTCGGAAATACCCTCTCCGGCTAAAGGGGATTCCTGGCGAAGCGCAAAGTCATCATCATAGGGATGTACATATTCCGAACCTGACAGGCCTTTCAGCCATTGGGTGAAGGGGGATAAGGTGGATTCGGTCTTTGTCTCCATTGTCTTTAGTTCCGGGTCAACGGATTCTTCTCTTTGTATGGATTTAACGGCTTTTTTAAGTCGCTTTCCCGTTTTCGGGGCTTTTTCATGTTCCTCCTCTGTAGAGGACTTGACCTCAGGTTTTCGCAGTATTTCGGATCCTGGTGCAATCTCCTCAGGCTGCTGACCCAGGTCGATCTCCTGTTTGGCTTCAGGAAGATGGGAAGCAGCCCGCAAAGGCTCTAAATCTTCAGGTTTCAGGCCAAAATAGGTCTCCAGGTATTTTGAAGGATCCGGGACCCGAAGCAGAAAGGCATGTTTGTCTGACTCCAAAGCCACACCATTACCCACGCCGGGATGCAAGGCTTCCGTAATGCCAGGAATGATGGTTGGTTCCGGTTTCTTTGATTCCATGCCTCCGCGCTACCAGTTATTAAAAGTCTGGTTAAAGATATCTTCCAAAATCTGATTAAAGATGATGGTGATCAAATCATCCTGAACCTGCAGCAGGTCTTGCGTGGTATCGAAGTCGGCAAAGTGGGAAAATGTTTTCTTGTAGTCCTTTTTAGGATCCGTATGGTCCGTGTATTCTACAGCTACATATATGGTCAGTCGGTTGAAGGAGGTCTGTTCATTTGGTTTGGGCGCGACAGCGGATACGTTATAACTCTGAATGGTCCCATTGAATTCAATATCCGGATCGAGGTCCGTAAACTGTAGTCGTGACTCACGGGCTATTTTATCTTTCAGCGCTTCCTGGAATGTCTGGTTGATCGTAGCGGGCGCATTTGCTGCGGACAGTTTGAAGTTGTCCACATAAAAACTTTCTATGCCGCTAAAAGATGCACTCTTTAAGGAATAGCAACCACTGCACAGGAAAATCCCTGTTGCAATTCCAATGAAGAGGATGAATATTTTATTTTTTATCATTACGATTATCTGATGCCGTTGTGGACAATTCACGAATTGTCCCTACATGATTTCGTTTTTGTTTTGTGTTGTGGACAATTCACGAATTGTTCCTACATGATTTTGATTTTTGTTTTCGTTGGGGACAATTCACGAATTGTCCCTACATGATTT
>CAZYHJ010000002.1:70346-90822 GCA_964646645.1 uncultured Saprospiraceae bacterium
GATTTTGATTTTTGTTTTCGTTGGGGACAATTCACGAATTGTCCCTACATGATTTTGATTTTTGTTTTGTGTTGTGGACAATTCACGAATTGTTCCTACATGATTTTGATTTTTGTTTTCGTTGGGGACAATTCACGAATTGTCCCTACATGATTTCAAATGTCGTATTGTTTGATTTTTCGATACAATGTTCGTTCTGAAATCCCCAATTCCGTCGCGGCATCCTTTCGCCGGCCACCATGACGTTTCAGGGATTTACGGATCATTTCTTTTTCCATATCCTCTAGCGCCAGATGATCATCTACCTCTTCTGATTTGTCGTATTTCTTTTCATCAATGATGATGGGATTACGTTCGTTCATCACCGGGTGCTGAAGCATCTCCGGCAGGGTAGGAGCGCCCCAGGTTTCAGCAGGAACATATTCTGGTGTGTTGCCTACGGAAGCAAAGGTTCTCAAACTGGCTGATTCAGGCACGCGTAGATTGTTGCCGCGGATCAACTCAAAGACAAGTTGTTTCAAATCATGGAGGTCGCCCTTCATATCAAACAACAACTTGTACAGGATCTCTCTTTCCTGGATATTGTCTGAACCTCTTGAAAGCGCAGGCAAATTCGTTTTACTGATATGAGGCGCTATACGCAACAACGATTCCGCGTCTATCAATTTATCTTCAGAAAGGACGCTGAGTTGTTCGATCAGATTTTTCAGTTCACGGATGTTTCCCGGCCATGGATATTTGAGCAGGTAATTTTTTGCCTGTTCATCCAGGTGAATAGGATCCGTATGATACGCTTCACCAAAATCCACTGCAAACCTCCGGATCAACACAGGAATATCTTCTGGGCGTTCCTTGAGACTTGGGATATGGATAGGAACCGTATTGAGACGGTAGTAAAGATCTTCACGAAATTTTCCCTGGCGTATGTGCTGCATCAAATCAATATTGCTGGCCGCAATCACCCGTACATCTGTAGTCTGCACGGTAGAAGAACCTACGCGTATGAATTCACCTGACTCCAGTACGCGAAGCAAATAGGCCTGCGTATCCAGGGGCATTTCTCCAATCTCATCCAGAAAGATCGTGCCGCCATCAACCGTTTCAAAATATCCCTTACGGTCACCGGTAGCTCCTGTAAATGCGCCTTTCTCGTGGCCAAAAAGTTCAGAGTTAATGGTGCCTTGTGGAATCGCGCCACAGTTGACGGCAATAAACTTATTGTGTTTCCGCGTGCTGAGTGCATGGATGATCTGACTGAAGACTTCTTTACCGACGCCACTTTCTCCGGTGATAAGGACAGTAAGGTCCGTTGGCGCGACACGTATCGCGGTATTCAACGCACGATCATATACCTCTGACCTGCCTACAAGGCCGAATCGTTGTTTTATGGTCGCTGCTGTACTCATTGGGTTGTGAATCGATTAAATTAAACGATGCGCCCTTTCAGGGTTGCGCTGGTGGATGATTCAACAAGCACATTGACGTAATCCCCTGGTTTGTATTCATCCAGTTTCGGAAAAACGATCATTTTGTTTTGTGAATTACGGCCCTTGAAATCTTCATCAGATTTACGCGAGTCGCCTTCAATCAACACCCGAAATACTTTGCCGACATCGCGGACATTATGTGCCCTGGAGATTTCGTTTTGCAGTGCGATGATTTCATTCAGCCGGTTCTTCTTGGTCTCTTCATCAATATCATCCTCATACTTTCTGGCGGCCAATGTGCCTGGGCGCTCTGAATAGGCAAACATATAGCTCATGCTATAATCCGCGTATTTCATCATGGACAGGGTATCCTCATGGTCTGCATCTGTTTCGGTACAGAAACCGGCAATGACATCTGAAGAAATGGCGCACTCGGGGACAATTCTCCGAATCGCCTCAATTCGGTCAATATACCAAGCACGGTCATAGGTCCTGTTCATCAGTTCCAGCACCCTGCTGCTTCCGGATTGAACCGGCAGGTGGATATACTTGCAGATGTTGTCGTGGGAGGCCATGGCATACAGCACTTCATCGGTCATGTCCTTTGGATGGGAGGTGCTGAACCGAACCCGCAGATCAGGATGAATATGCGCAACCATTTCCAGGAGTTTGGCAAAGGAATAATGTTCTCCCGTTTCCGGATGCTGCCACTTGTACGAGTCTACATTCTGTCCGAGCAGTGTGACTTCGCGGTAGCCTTTATCAAAAAGGTGCGAGGCCTCTGAAACGATCGTAAAAGGATCCCTGGATCGTTCACGGCCGCGTGTGAAGGGGACGACACAAAAGGAGCACATATTGTCACAGCCCCTCATGATCGAGATAAAGGCTGTGATCCCATTGCTTTCTAACCGGACTGGGCTGATGTCTGCGTAAGTTTCTTCCCTGGAGAGGTAAACATTGATGCCTTTGTCGCCTTCTTCTGCCTGGCCAATCAACCGTGGCAGATCGCGGTATGCATCTGGTCCGACGACCAGGTCCACCAGTTTTTCTTCTTCCAGCAGGTTTTGCTTGAGGCGTTCAGCCATGCAGCCAAGGATCCCAATCAAGGTTCCCGGATTTTTCAGCTTGATTTTATTGATGGTCTGTAAACGCTTGCGGATGGTTTCTTCCGCTTTTTCACGTATCGAACACGTATTCAACAGAATAAGGCCTGCTTCTTCAATATCCCTGGTAGGGGCAAATTGAATGGAGGAGAGGATCGAAGCCACGATTTCGCTGTCGCTGAAATTCATCTGGCATCCATAGCTCTCTATGTAAAATCGCTTTAGGTTGTCTGTATTAATTGACTTGCTATCAACGGATTGATAGACTTCGCCCTGTCTGGACTCATCAATGGTGCGTGGAATGGAATCGATCGTGCTCATCTGAAAATTGGAGGACAAAGATAGGGAAAGTCTGCCATTTTGGCACTTGACTTTTACTACTGACAAACTGGGTTTGTTTAGTCCGAGATGGCTGGAAATGTCTTAATTTTATAGGCTAATTCAAACAGATGATGGCAACGGAAGCAATGCAACAATCAGGGCTCTTTATCAGCCTGGAAGATAAATATGGGGCCCACAATTATCATCCGCTTCCTGTCGTCCTCTCCCGGGGAGAAGGTGTGTATTTGTGGGACGTAGAAGGGAAGCGGTATTATGATTTTTTATCGGCCTATAGCGCGGTCAATCAAGGCCACTGCCACCCAAGGATCGTTGATGCCCTGGTCTCACAAGCTTCGCAACTGACCCTCACATCCAGAGCTTTCTATAATGACAAACTCGGGCCTTTTGAAAAGTATATCACGGATTACTTTGGGTATGAAAAAGTATTGATGGCCAACTCAGGTGTTGAAGCCGTAGAGACCGCCATCAAACTCTGTCGCAGATGGGCGTATGATAAAAAAGGCCTGACCGATCAATCTGCTAAAATCGTCTTTGTTTCAGGCAATTTCCATGGACGTACGCTGGGTGTAATATCTGCATCAACCGATCCTTCAAGTACGGGTGGGTTCGGACCCTATATGCCCGGCTATGTCATCATTCCATACAACGACAAGCAAGCCCTTGCAGAGGCACTGAATGATTCAAACGTTGCCGGTGTATTGGTCGAGCCCATTCAGGGTGAAGCGGGTGTGGTGGTGCCTGATGCGGATTACCTGCCATTTATGCAAAAGCTCTGCAAAGAGAAAAATGTACTGCTGATCGCGGATGAAGTGCAAACGGGGATTGCAAGAACGGGTAAGCTGTTAGCTACCTGCGGAAATTGCACTTGTAATGGATTTTGCGAAAATAAACCCGAGATCAGACCAGATATTCTTGTGCTTGGTAAAGCACTGTCAGGTGGCGTACTTCCTGTATCAGCAGTATTGGCTGATGATGAGATTATGCTTTGTATTAAGCCCGGCGAACATGGCTCCACTTTTGGCGGCAATCCGTTGGCTTGTGCCGTGGCTATGGCCGCGCTTGAGGTGATCAGGGATGAGCGCCTGGATGAGAATGCCGAACGACTAGGTCAAATCTTCAGAGCCCGCATGCAACGCGTAGTAGATACATATCCAATGGTATTATTGGTTCGCGGCAAAGGCTTACTGAATGCAATCGTAGTGGATGATGACGAGGACGGACATCTCGCCTGGGATATATGTCTTGGATTAGCTGCTAAAGGATTGTTGGCAAAACCAACCCATGGCAATATCATTCGCTTTGCGCCGCCATTGGTGATGACAGAGGATCAACTTCATGAATGCTGCGATATCATCGAAGAGGTCATCGCAGGATTCGACCGCTTGAATTGATTACTGTTTGCCACGGATCATCAAATCGATATCCGTCACTTGTGAAATAAGGGATCGTGCCCCATCATTGAAAATGATATAATCCGACCCAGGTATTTTCTTTTGATCGGGCCATTGATGTTTCATGCGCCGGATGACATCTTCTTTACTCACCTGGTCCCGTTCCATCACCCGGTGGATTCGGATGTCCTCTGGTGCCACGACAAGGATAATGGCACTCATTCGCTGCGTGAGATTTTCTTCAAATAATAAGGCACTTTCCTGGATGACATATGGAGCTTCCTGATGTTCATGCAGCGCGGCCCACTGAAGGAGATCATCATGGACAGCCGGGTGCACCAGCGCATTTTGCGCTTTGAGCAAATCAGCGTTCTGAAAAACACGCGAAGCAATCCAGACTCTGTTCAGGGCACCAGCATCATCATATGATTCCTGACCCAGCAAGGCAATAATTGAGGCTTTCAGCGAAGGGTCATTTTGCATAAGCCACTTCGCGCGAACATCAGAAGAGTAGACAGGAATACCCAACACCTGAAACATTGCTGCAACAGTTGTTTTGCCTGAACCAATACCTCCTGTAAGCCCGATAAGCGTTTTCACCCTGTAAAATTGCAAAGAAATCAGGACAGCACCATTTCATCCTGTCCGGTCCATGTGACGACAAAGTCCAGATGCCGTATATAATCATCCATGTCCTGAAAATCCATTTTACTGAATCCATGCAGTATGTCCTTTAACAGGCTCTCGCTATTCGCCTTTCTCAGTCCAATCGTCAGGACAGCCCTTGTGGTAAATCCTTCACCCAAAACAGGAATATCTTTTTGCTTGCAGTAGTTCATAAAATGAGGGAAGGTGGTATAGGGCATCTCGAGATCGACCCGTGTATATAGTGTTACGTTAGATAAGCTGGCTTTTTCCAGGGCCTCTTGTGTGCTTGTTTTATAGGCTTCTATCAAACCGGGAATCCCAAGTTTGGTGCCCCCGAAATAGCGCACGACCACAACAAACACATTGGTCAATCCATACCTGGCCAACTGACCCAAAATGGGACGACCCGCTGATCCGGACGGCTCACCGTCATCATTACTGCGTTCCAGTGAAGCATCCGGATACAAACGTATGGCGGTGCAATAGTGCCTTGCTTTAGGGTGTGCTTTCCTGACGGACAATAATGCGATTTGGGCTTCCTCTTCGGATTGAACGGGAAAAGCATAAGCGAGAAACTTACTTCCTTTTTCCATAAAATAGCCTTCTGAAGGCTCGAGGAGCGTAGTGTACTGATCAATCACGAGGAGACATTATGCGCATACGCAATGATAAGAATGGAAAGCGTGGCAAACACAATTCCGGCCCAATTGATCTTATTTAGTTTTTCTTTAAAAATGATCAATGCCACCATCGTGGAAACAAGTAATACCGACACATTGACCATGGGGTACATAAGGGATCCTTTCCAGCCATGGTTGAGCATATAGAGTAAAAGATAGATCGAAAAAAAATTGGGGAAGCCAAGTAAAGTCCCTGCGATGATATCCCTTTTTGAAATATCAAAAGTTCCTTTCAATGCCCGCACCCCGATGACCAACCATCCCACAACGGCCGCGACCCCGAAGCCGTGTGTTGTGAATGCTATTTGCTGATCGCCGACGAGACCGGTTTTTTCCACATAAAATAGAAGGATTTCAATGGTGGCGGAAAGGATGAGGACCGCGATCAGGATGGGGGATAACGAGCTACGAAATCCTTCTTCCTTCATGCCGGGTTTGAGGTTGATGGAAATAATCGCTGCCAGGGCAAAGATCAACCCGATCGCCTCCCAGGGTCCGAAATGTTCCTTGAAAAAAAGCACGGTATATGTGACGGTCAGCAATATGGACATTCGTTGCGTAATCGTAGTCAAGGTGATCCCTGTGGTTTGAATGGATTTTGCAGTAAGGTTAAATCCGATGATAAAAAGCACCCCCAGTATGAGGTCAAAAGTGAACCAATCCGCGGTAAGTATCTGGCTTGAAAAAGGGAACTGGGTTTGCGGATCAAGTGCCACCCCAAGGCCAAGGCAAATGGTGTAATTGATCACAATGGCATTGAACGTATTGACCTTATAGACAGGAAACAGTTTGAACCCGATGCCAATAAAGGTTGTGACGAGGATACACCAAACAAAAGCCATCTTTATTGGTTTTAAGTATCGTTAACAGGCCAAAATTAATTTTTTGACAATCTTTGCAGGGCATAGATTCGCCGGGAAGGCTGATCGCATGCTCAATGTCTAACCTCATTTTCTAATCCAGAGCACAACGTGGAGAAAAGTCTGAGTCAGTATGATGCGGTGATCGCCAGATGCAGAAGCCTGTTTGTGCGTAAGCACAGTGATTACGGGACGGCCTGGCGGGTGCTCAGACCAAGTTCACTGACCGACCAGATATTCATTAAAGCATCACGTGTCCGGACGATCGAAGAGCAGGGCGTACAGAAAGTCAGCGATGGTGTGGAGGACGAGTATATCGGTATGATCAATTACTGCCTGATGGCCTTGATTCAGCATAGCTTACAAGAGGATCCCAGGCAGGACATTCCGCTGGATGAGATTCTGCCCATGTATGACCGACATGTCCAACAGACCCGTAAGTTGTTTACGGAGAAGAATCATGATTATGGAGAGATATGGAGGGAGATGCGTATCAGCAGTTATACCGATCTTGTACTGATGAAGCTCCTGCGGATCAAGCAGATCGAGGATAACCTCGGATTACTGCAGGTTTCCGAAGGAGTGGATGCCAACTATATGGATATTATCAATTATTGCGCCTTTGCGCTAATCCGAATCGAAGAACAACAGAAGCCATGACATTACTTACCCTTATCCTTTACATTGCAATTGCTGCGGCCGTCCTCACAGGGCTCATTGGGTTGATCAAGAAAGGCCATAAAACCTGGCTGATGACCTTCCTCCAGAATTTTACCGGAGTATTGTTTATTATTTCGGGCTTTGTCAAGGCTATCGATCCGATGGGTACCGCCTTTAAGATGGAGCAGTATTTCACGGAGTTTGAATATACGTTTAAAGAGACATGGGCTGATTTTCTGGCTCCGGTGTTTCCCTTCCTGAGTGGCATCTCATTATTATTTTCTGTTGCCATGATTGTGTTTGAGATCGTCTTAGGGATCATGTTGCTGTTGGGTCACAGAACTAAATTGACGAGTTGGGCCTTCCTGCTGTTGGTCGTGTTTTTCACCATCTTGACTGGCTTCACTTTTTTAACCGGGTATGTTCCCAGCGGTGTCAATTTCTTTGATTTTTCAAATTGGGGCCCATACACCGAAACCAATATGCGCGTGACGGATTGCGGATGTTTTGGCGATTTTATCAAACTTGTTCCGCGGATATCCTTTTACAAGGACCTGGTGCTTCTGGTGCCTGCTTTCTACTTCATTTTCCGTCATAAGGACATGCACCAGTTGCTGACGGACAAGACCCGCAAATGGGTTGTCTTTGGATCTACAGTGCTGCTCATCCTTTTCTGCCTTCGCAATTTCTATTGGGGATTGCCGGTGATCGATTTCAGACCGTTTAAAGTTGGAACGGATCTGTATCAAAAGAAAACGATGGAAGAAGAGGCTGCGGCTTCTGTCAAAATCACGGATTGGAAGATTCAGAACAAAGCCACAGGTGAAGTCAAGATTCTGCCCAACGAGGAATACATGAAGAACCTCGCAAATTATCCGAAGGATCAATGGGGTGTAGTGGAGCAGATTAAATCCAAGCCCGCCATCGAAGCCACCAAAGTCAGCGAGTTTTCCATCATCAGTCCGGATGGATTCGATGTTGCCGAAGATATTCTCACGGATTCAGGGCATGTATTCCTCATCGTAGCATACAAACTGGATGGGGAAACCCGCTTTGAGGAAGTGATGGTCCCCGATACCACATGGCAGTCAGATACCCTTAATCTGGGGACCGATAGCGTAAAGGTGGTGCAAAGCATAGCAAGTACCGGCACCCGGAAGGAAAACAGGGAAATGTACGTTTGGAATCCGGACTATATTAAATCCTATACGGACAAAGTCAATGTGCTCATGGCGGATGTGATGCAGAAGGGGGCTAAAGTTTATGCAGCGGCAGGAGGTGCCGGAGCAGAGAAACTGGCGGCCTTCCGTTCAGCCATAGGAAGCGGGTATGATTGGTATGAAGCAGATGATATCCTGCTCAAGACGATCATCAGGTCAAATCCGGGTGTAGTCCATATCAAGGGTGGAAAAGTCATAGATATGTGGCATATCCGGCATCTTCCGGCATCCCTTCCGCTGGATTAATACACGGCCATTTTTTATTCACATTAAAAAAGGTTTAATCTGTTGTTGGACAACAGCCAACAAATTGTTTATTTTTGCGCGAATGTTCGTTGAATCAATCTGAGGCACATCCGATATGGTAAGCAGGAGAAGTATAAGAGTAAAAGTGATGCAGTTGTTGTATTCACTGGACCGTGATGAGGGTGTTAATGCCAGGGATATCCTGGCTCGGTATGATCAATCCGTGGACCTGGCCTATGAAAGCCTGATGTTCAATCTGTTTCTCCTGCTGGAAATTCTCCATCAATCCGTGGCTGATCGGGATAATCGGCACGCCAAATTAAGGCCGCTGGCCGATGACCTGGCCTGGAATGCCAAGCTCTATGAGAACGACGTTGTACAAAGCCTGGCCCGCAATAAAGCCCTTCGCAGTTATTTTGATAAGCACCATTTCTCCGCACGAATAGACCAGGACCTGATGATGAAAATGTATAACACATTTTCAAAGAATCAGGCGTACAAGGACTACGTATTGGGTCCCGTTGATGAAGCGGGTCACCGCGAGTTTCTGCTGGAGATCTACCGTGAACTCAGGAAAAATGAAATTTTTGAAGAGATCGTTGACGATCAATATTCCTTTTGGCAGGAAGACAAATCCCTGGTGATCGGGGCCATTAAAAAAATCATCAAGCAACTGCCGGATGAGCGTGAGCGCTTTTTTGAAGAATACCTTCCGGATGCGGAGACGGTCACGGATTTCGGAAGACGGCTCATCGACATCACCATGGAGCAGGCTCCGGAGTTAGAGAAACTGATCGAACCTACACTCAAGAACTGGGACATGGAGCGACTGGCCATTCTGGATGTCATCCTGATTAAAATGGCCCTTGTCGAGTTTCTCTACTTCCCGACGATTCCTACTAAGGTGACACTGGACGAATACGTGGATGTCTCGAAAGAGTACAGCACACCTAAGAGCAAAGACTTTGTAAATGGTATCCTGGATAAATTGATGAAATCCCTCCTGGAAGAAGGTAAAATCAAAAAGGAAGGACGCGGATTGCTGGAGAGTTAGTAGCGGGTGGGAATCAACCAGGTGTATCAATAGATAAATTATAACAGCACCATCCTGATGAAGGAGAAAGTTTTAATTCTTGATTTTGGGGCCCAGTATACCCAGCTGATCGCCCGCCGGGTGCGTGAACTCGAGATCTACAGTGAGATCATTCCTTATCATGCACTGCCTGCTGAAATCCCATCAGAAGTCAAAGCATTGATACTGTCGGGTAGTCCTTTTTCCGTAAGAGATGCTAATGCACTGCGGCCTGATCTGAGTGCATGGTTAGGAAAAATCCCAATCCTCGGTATTTGTTACGGCGCGCAATACGTTGCCGATATTTTCAAAGGCCATGTAGCCCGTTCGGATAAAAGAGAATACGGTAAAGCCAGGTTGCATATCCTCAAACATGACCATCCCTTTTTCTCAGGTATACCTCAAGGCTCACAGGTCTGGATGTCCCATGGGGACACTATTCTTGACCTGCCTGAAGGTTTTGAAGTGCTCGCGGAAACTGAAAGCATACCCATTGCGGCGTATGCAAGCCAGCCCGGACATTTTGATCAAATGATTTGTTGCGTACAGTATCATCCGGAAGTCACTCATTCCCTGGATGGTCACTTGTTACTTTCCAATTTCCTCAGGGGCATAGCCGGACTGAAAGAAAGATGGACCCCTGATTTGTTTATCGAAGAAACTGTTCAATCGGTTCAGAAGCTTGTCGGTAAGGACGAGGTGCTGATGGCGTTATCCGGTGGTGTGGACAGTACAGTAGGGGCTTTGTTATTGCACAAAGCCATTGGCGATAACCTGCATTGTTTCTTTGTAGACAACGGGTTGTTGAGGAAGAATGAATTTGCCAATGTGCTCTCCCGCTATGCGGAGATGGGGTTGAAAGTACATGGCATTGATGCTAAGGATCGTTTTTATACTGAGCTCGCCGGTGTGACCGAACCGGAACAGAAACGTAAGATCATTGGCAGACTTTTTATTGAAGTATTTGAAGAAGAAGCTGCTGCATTCCCTGGCGTGAAATGGTTGGGACAAGGCACCATTTATCCCGATGTGATCGAGTCCATTTCTGTACACGGTCCATCCGCCACGATCAAGTCACATCATAACGTAGGGGGATTGCCGGAGCATCTCAAACTGAAGATCGTCGAACCACTTCGAATGTTATTTAAAGATGAAGTGCGTAAAGTTGGTGAGGCATTAGGCATATCACCTGATATCCTGGGCAGGCATCCTTTTCCCGGTCCTGGTCTGGCTATTCGCATCATCAGCGATATCACGCCGGAGAAAGTGGCAACGCTGCAAGAGGCAGATGCTATTTACACTGAGATTCTTCGCAAGCACGGATGGTACGATAAGATATGGCAGTCGGGAGCAATATTCCTTCCCATTTTATCCGTTGGTGTCATGGGGGATGAACGCAGTTATGAAAATGCAATAGCACTTCGGGCCGTAAATTCGGTAGATGGGATGACTGCGGAATGGAGCAGGATACCTCATGAGATACTGGCTGAGATCAGCAGTGAGATTATCAACAAAGTCAAAGGGATAAACAGGGTAGTCTATGACATCAGTACGAAGCCACCGGCCACAATTGAGTGGGAGTAAATACATAGTGGGTTTGGTGCTGTTGCTGCTGCTAAATGCTTGTTCCACTTCCAAAAAAACCAGTAGCACCTCAAACACAGGCACCCGCCCTCCGACACAATTGCCGGAACCTTCTATTCCTGCACCTCAAGAGGAATTAAAAGATACCGTCAGCCAAATCCCTTCCCCAAAAGTGGATACCGTTTTCCGGGAGCCTCAGCCAACAACACCCGCAAAGGAGATGGATGACCGGCCAAAGAAACCTATCAAGATTATTCCTGAAATCACATTACTTCTCCCGTTAGATGGATTGCATGCTGATTTTACCACCGCCCCTGATCCGAAACGAATTCGTTTTATACAGTTCTATGCAGGTGCCCGATTGGCAATGCAATATTTAGACTCAAGCGGACTGCGTATTCACCTTCAATCCTATGACACCAAAGTTTCTTCCGGCTTTTTAAATGAACTGACGGAGCGGGATCAATTAAAGACATCTGATGTGATCGTAGGTCCATATGATAAAGAGGAGATTGACCTTGTCGCAGCATATGGTCTTGAAAATGAAACCATGGTATTATCCCCCTGGATGCCAGCGTATTCGCCGGAAAAGGATAATCCCTTTTTTATTCAGATGAACTCTGGCTTAACCACACACGCCGAGGCCATCATAGAGTTTATTGAAGCGGAATGGCCGCGAGAGAAAGTGTTCATCGTGTCCAGAGATAATACCGCTGAATTAAACAGAATACAATCCTTCAAGAAATCAGCAAAAGGCGACATCGAAGATTTGATCATCAAGGATGCTACTCCGGATTTAATCAACACGAACCTTCATGAATTGATGGCTGAGACTGGGAAGACAATATTTATCCTGCCATACTTTCTGAAGTCAGACGAGACATTTGTCAATTCCTTTTTAAGAAAGTTGCATGCGGATAAGGACACGCGTGAAGTCATCATTTTTGGATTGCCCCAATGGCTTGGATATACCAATCTTAACCCTAACTATCTGGAAAGTCTGTCGGCCCATCTCAGCATGAGCAGCTTTATTGATGAGCATCATCCAAAGTATGATTGGTTCAGAACAAAATTTTTTAATACCTACCATTACGTCCCGGATTTGAACGCATATCAAGGATATGATATGGTACTATGGCTTGCCCATCAACTTAAAGCTGCCGGACAGGAGGGACTCATCGGCACAAGGAATCCTGAATGGGATGGTATGTCCATGGGATTTGACATCTTACCGGTGTACAAGACGGGAATAAGTGCATCCGGGGAGATGCACACACCTGCCTATTATGAGAATAAGCAGATTCGCATTGTGCGCTTCTCTCAACAGGACTACCACATTGTCAGGTAAGTCAAGTCATAAATAATTTACTGTAGTTTGCTCAAGGCTTCGGCAATTCTCGCGGCAGCGCTTTTGAGTTTTTCATCGGATGTCGCATAAGAAAGCCGGATGCATTTGTCATTTCCAAAAGCTCCTCCGGAGACCGTGCTCACCTTTGCCTCCGCCAGAAGGTATAAACTCATGTCATCGGCATCTTTGACATGGTATCCCGACGTTGATGTTTTGCCAAAATAGGCGGATATATCAGGGAAAACATAAAATGCCCCTTGCGGACGATTGACCAGCAAGAGAGGAATTTGTTCCAGCAGCGAGATGATCAGATCCCGACGTTTGTGAAAGGCGGACACCATTTCAAACGTTGGGGCATGATCTGCTTCAAGCGCAACGGCGGCCGCTTTTTGACCAAATGAACTGGCACCGCTTGTGACTTGTCCCTGGATTTTGGTGCAGGCATCTGCGATCCAGGTCGGAGCTATGATGTGACCCAATCGCCAACCTGTCATAGCATATCCTTTGGACATGCCATTGATGATGACCGTACGGTCCTTCATACCTTCCATCGAAGCAATGGTATGGTGTTGTCCGTCAAAATTGATGTATTCATAAATTTCATCCGAAATCACAAGCACATGCTCATATGCCTGGAGCATGGCTGCAATAGCTTGCAGCTCTGCGTAGGAGAATACCGAACCACTCGGATTGCAGGGGGATGAGTATAAAATAAATTTAGTTCTGTCGGTGATCAGGGATTCGATTTGCTGAGGAGTACATTTGAAATCCTGGTCAATATCAGAATGGGCAATGACGGGTATCCCGCCGGCCATTTTGATGATTTCATAATAGGATACCCAATAAGGGGCCGGAAGGATGACTTCATCTCCCGGATCCAGTAAGGCCATGCAAAGATTGTACACGCTTTGTTTGGCACCGTTGGAAACAACCACCTGGTTGACCGTATAATGCAAATCATGGTCCTTTGCCATTTTTCGCACGATGGCTTCCCGCAATTCAAGCAGACCATTGACCGGAGTGTATTTGGTATAGCCGGCATCCAGCGCCTGCTTAGCGGCATCTTTAATATGTACCGGGGTATCAAAATCCGGTTCTCCAAGGCTGAGGTCAATGACGTCCTGCCCCTGTGCCTTTAATTCCCTGGCCAATTTGGCCATTTTGAGTGTGGCAGATTCCTGCATTTCCAGCACGCGCTGGGACAATGAAACCGTTGAAGTGGGACTATTCATGAGATTACGCCAGATTGGTTTATTTTGTCGCTAAGTTACCAAGAGAATGCAGAATAAAACCGACGATTTAAAGCAAAGAGAGGAGCAGGCGCTTCTCGGCGGTGGTCAGGACCGTATCAATCAGCAACATGCCAAGGGTAAGCTCACGGCCCGCGAACGTATTCAGTTGCTTTTTGATGAAAACAGCTTTCAGGAGATTGGAATGCTTGTAGTGCACCGGACCACTGATTTTGGTATGGATCAGCAGCAATTTTATGGGGATGGAGTGATTACAGGGTATGGTACGATCCAGGGCAGACTGGTGTATGCATTTGCGCAGGATTTTACGGTATTTGGTGGAGCGCTATCTGAGACCCATGCGGAGAAGATCTGTAAAATCATGGACCTGGCTGTTGAGAACGGCGTGCCGCTGATCGGACTAAACGACAGCGGTGGGGCCCGAATTCAGGAAGGGGTTCGTTCGCTGGGTGGCTATGCGGATATATTTTATCGCAATGTCCGTGCCTCGGGTGTTATTCCGCAGATCAGTGCCATTATGGGCCCATGCGCGGGGGGCGCGGTATACAGCCCTGCGATGACAGATTTTACCATCATGGTGGAAGGCAGTTCCTATATGTTTGTGACGGGCCCAAACGTGGTAAAAACGGTCACCAATGAAGAAGTGACGAGTGAAGAACTGGGAGGGGCTATGACGCACGCTTCAAAATCCGGGGTGACTCATTTGACGGCAGCCAATGATGTAGACTGCATTCGCCAGGTCAGGAAGTTGTTAAGCTATATCCCACAAAGCAATCGTGAAAAACCTGCCTCTTTGCCGTTTACACCCGGCGATGAATTGAGACCTCAGTTGGCGACGATCATGCCTGAAACCGCTACTACGCCCTATGACATGCGGTTGGTCATTGAAGGGATTGTGGATGAGGATAGTTTCGTGGAGATCCATGAACACTTTGCCGCCAATATTCTTGTTGGATTCAGCCGGATCGGCGGAATGAGCATCGGTATTGTGGCCAATCAACCATGGCATCTTGCCGGAGTTTTGGATACGGATGCGTCCAGAAAAGCCGCCAGATTTGTTCGTTTCTGCGACTGTTTCAATATCCCGCTGCTTGTCCTGGTCGATGTGCCTGGATTTTTGCCTGGAACAGATCAGGAGTGGAATGGTATCATACAACATGGAGCCAAATTACTATATGCCTTGAGTGAAGCGACCGTGCCCAGGATAACATTGATCACGCGTAAAGCCTACGGAGGAGCATATGATGTGATGAATTCAAAACACATTGGAGCCGATTTCAATTTCGCCTGGCCTACAGCTGAAATTGCCGTGATGGGAGCAAAAGGAGCATCAGAAATTATATTCAAGAAAGAAATCCAGGCGTCACCTGATCCACAGGCCACACTGCTGGAGAAAGAAAAGGAATACGCCGCATTGTTTGCCAACCCCTATAAAGCGGCTGAACGCGGCTTTATCGATGAAGTGATCCTTCCTGAAGAATCCAGACGAAAAATAATTTCCGCATTTACGATACTCCAGCACAAGAAGAAGAGAGGACCCGAGCGGAAGCACGGAAATATTCCATTATAAGTTCAGCACTAAAAAAGAAGGCCAATCGATCGACTGGCCTTCTTTTTTACATCAGGTTAGATTAGAATCCTGATTTGATCAGTTTAACTGACCATGTATTTGTGCCTGAGACAATATTAGCGATATAGATTCCTGGCGGTTGATGCTGAAGGGAGTATATATCGTCCGTGGTCATTGGATAAGGCAACAACACATTCTTGCCATTGGCATTGTACAAGGACAACGTGATGTCCTGCTTAGCGAATACGGCCGGAATAGAGCCGTTGTTGAGCAGGGTAAAGAACGCGTCAAAATCAACAGGTGATGTGGAGACAAAACATTCCACATCCCCCGGCTCGATCACATCAAAACAGTCGGGATGCTGAGCATCGAAGACCAGGAACTCATACACAGTTTCATCTGTAGGGAACGGACCGATTTGCACCGGCACATTTTCATAACTGAAGTTGCCATATTCGTTGCCATTACCAATCACATTGAATCCTTCACTGCCGGTATTGGCATAGTCAAAATCAAGAATGAAATAAAACTGCCCTGCGGAGTCACATTCGGTAAGTGCGTATTCCAGGTTGAAAATGGAACAGTTACCGCTTCCGCAGACCGGGCCATTAAATTCAATGGTAGAGCAACAGAGTTCACCATCACTTTCACAGAGTGTCAGAACGTAGTTACCGGTTTCATTTGAAGGGAAGTTTGGTATTTCAAACGGGATTTGGGTAAACGGATAAAAGCCAAGGTATTGATCACCGCTATACGCATCGATTCCGGCACCAGGGAGATTTTGATATTGGTAGCCGACGAGCAGGGCAAATGTACTGTCACTATTGCATACGTTCGGATCCACCATGATTTCAAAAATGGCACACTCTCCGGAGCATGCCGGTGTCTCAATCGTATAGGAGGCACAACACTCACCGGATCCCTGGGCACATACTGTGATTACGGTAAACTCACCTTGTATGTGTGGGAAGTTTTCAATGTGAATAAACTCCGGATCATCATAATAGGCCCCGAGATAGACATCATTGGCATAAATATCCACACTGTCAGTGCCAAGATTGTAGCCGGTAAAGACAATGTCCACGATATACGTTGAGTCAGACGTGCAATCACCTGTTTCGGCAAATAATCCATAGATCTCACAAATGAAACCCTGGCCGCAATCCGGGGTGAGATATTCCACGGCATCACAACAGTCAGGTGCGCCTTGAGCGCATACGGTGATGGTGGTATGACTTGTATTATATGCCGGGAAACCTTCAATGGTAAATCCGTCAGGATTATGAACAAAGGTACCGGAGTATCCTTCACTGGTGGATACCACTACAGAGTCTGATGGAAAATTATTGACTTCATAATGTATGAACAGGGAATAGGTCGAGTCGCCATTGCAGTCTCCCGGATCAGCCACCAAATCAAAAACATGACAATCCAATGCGCCTTCACAATTCGGGGTTTCAAATTCAAAGACATCACAGCAGTCCGGCGCGCCAACCGCACAAACCGTCAGCACGGTATGGTTGGCATCGAAGACCGGGAAGTTTTCAATGATAAATCCTTCGCTTTGGTGTGGATAGACCCCAATGAACTGTTCATTGGCCGTAACGGTTACGGAATCAAGCGGGAGGTTGGCATTGAAGTAATCAATAAAAAGATTGTACGTGCTGTCAGAGGTGCAATCACCTGGATCCGCCACCAGGTCTGTGATGAAGCAAGTGCCTCCACCCTCACAATTGGGAGTTTCAAACTCAAGGGTGGCGCAACAATCAGGAGCTCCAACCACGCAAATTGTAAGTTCAGTAACCCCTGTTTCAAATACAGGGAAATTTTCAATCACAAAACTTCCTCCGCCGGCAGCAAATTGTCCCAACGGATTTCCATTAGCGGTAACATTGACGGAATCACTTGGAAGGTTTTGTCCGGAAAACTCAACAAATAAAACATAGGTCGTGTCAGATTGGCAATCCCCCGCCAGAACTTCAATTTCTCCTATCTGGCATTGACCAAACTGAGAACAATCAGGAGATGCAAATTCCAACGTATCACAGCAATTACTTTCGCCGACTGCGCACACGATGAGGGTCGTCAGGGAGTCTTCAAAAGCAGGAAAGTGTTCGATGACGATTGGATCTGCAGTGACTGCATATTGCCCAATGAAATTTCCGTTTCCGGAAACGATTACGGAATCCACCGACAGATTTTGCGAATTGAAATCGATGTGGAGCACATAGGTTGAATCCGAGTTGCAATCCCCCGTGTCTGCAATCAAATCCCAGATATGGCACTGACCAAAGAAGGAACAATCAGGTGTGACAAAGCTATAGGTGTCACAGCAATCGGGAGCGCCTACGGCACATACCGTGATCGTCGTTGTATCGCTATCCAGTATCGGAAAATGCTCTATGCGGTTGAAATTCGGTTGAATCTTGTATTGTCCAATATAATTTCCATTAGCGGTTACCGTGATGGAATCGGTTGGGAGATTTGCGTATTCAAAAACAAAATCAAGCAGGAAAGTTGAATCTGAATTGCAGTCTCCGGTCTCTGCAACCAGATCAGTTATGCCGCATTGAGGCGTTTCGCAGATGATGAGTTCAATCACCTGTTCATCACAGCAGCCGGAGATATCATTGGCGCAAACAGAGAGTACTCCGGTACCATCACCTTCAGGAAGGAATACCACCAGCGGAATATCATTCACATTGAATGTACCCATGATGACACCGTCCAGAAAAACATCTACCAGGTCGCCATTGAGATTTTCATACATAAAATCAACAGATACGGTGAAGGTACTGTCATTGATACACCCAAGCGTTTCAGCCGTCATGTCAAAAATACCACATTGACAATCAGGGGCATCAAACGAAAGGGTTGCAAAACACAATTCATTTCCATCTTCGAAAACGGTAATCGTATCAGTCCCCGCCCCATTAGAAGGAAAATCTTCTATGGTGACCGGAAGATCCTGGTAGTTGTAACTATCAAAGTATTGTCCATTGACAAAGAGGTCAAATCCAACACCACCTACGCCCTGGTAATCAAAATCAAATGAAAGCACATACGTATTGTTGCCTGTGCAATCTCCGGTCTCCACGACGAGATTGGTGAGTTCACAAATAGTGTCACAATCGATAAAGCCCATTTCCACCGCTTCAAAACACAAAGAATTCACGAGATCAGTGACCACAAATTCAAAATACTGGGACCCATCTCCTACAAACGGACCAATTTGAATGGGAAGGTCCTCATAAGCAAATTGACCATAGTTATTACCGTTGCCAGATACTTCAAATCCTTCCATCGATTGATTCTGATAATCAAAATTGATCTGTACAAAGATTTCATCTTCACTATTGCATGGCAGAGGTGTAGCTGTGAGGTTATAAATCAAACATCCGGAACAAAGCAATGCTTCAAAAGGAGTGGTGGCACAACAGCCCAGGTTGTCGTTGTCACAAACGGAGACGATGTCAATAAATTCACCGGATCCAACAAACTCAGGTAAGAGAAGCGGGAGTTCATCGTACAGATAGCTGCCATAATAGGCTGTTTCTGAAAACACGGCAAAACCATTATCACCTTCCCCTTCTATTTCTAATCCAATCTCCAGCGCAAAAGCTTCATTTCCGTTGCATTCCAGTGCCAAAGCTTCAAGCGCCTGTACGTCGCATGGGGGAGGGCAATTGTATGTCCCCAATACGGCCGTTGTGCCGCAATTTCCTGAGCCGGTATCTTCAATATTAAATGTCCAGTTGATGCCGGTATTTCCATTCAAAGGTCCCAACGTGACCGGCAGTTCGGTATAGGCAAACGTGCCGTAATTCAGGTTATTGCCAGTGATGGTAAAGCTGTCAGATTGTGGATTGTCATACCCGAAATCCATGTGGACCAGGAAATTATTACCGGTGCATTGCGGATCAAGTTCGACACTGAATATTTCACAGTTGTTTGTATTGCAATCTATCGCATCGAGGGTAAAGGTTTCACAACAATCTGCGTTGTCGTGATCACAAACCGTTACTACGATCGGGGCAGCTCCATTCACTTCAAAGAATGATAAGGTCACAGGAAGACTTTCATAAAGGAAGGTTCCAATCTCTTCCCCTTCATCATCGAAAAGATCGAAAGTTAAACCTTCCGGATTTTCATAATCGAAATCGAAGACCACGATCGCACTTTGATTGCTGATGCAATCCACAAATTCAAGCTCAAAGTTAGAGATACTGCATATCGGCCCGCAATTCGCTGCAGGGAGGGTGGCATAAGATTGACAATCCGCATTTTCTACATCCCAGGCAATAAACTCATACACAGATTCATCATCACCGAGCAGCGGACCGACGGTGACAGGCAGATCATCATAGAGAAACGTCCCATAAATCACTCCGTTACCAGCCAGGGTAAAGCCGGGACTGGCAGGATTTACAACATCCAGGTCAACGGTCACCAGGAACGAATTGCCCTGGCACGGCAGTGCGACAGGGGTGACAGCAGTGATTTCACACGTCTGAGCGGTGAGTCCGGAGTATAAAAGATTAAAGGCCAGGAGAATGGAAAAAGTGAATCTGGTCATAGCGTAGTTTTTACAGACTTACAAATCTAAATAAAAGTGGCCAAGTCGCGGTCACCTTTATAGATACGCCTATCTTTATATCTGATGCCTATTTGTAGTTTAACCGAGATGCTTACATGAGTTCCTGGATGTTAATGGGGCTGGATATGCCGCTCCAGCCTGCCGAAATATTGCCCCGAATGCCCATGCCCGGAGAGGTTTTTGTCAAACTTAAAGCCGCGGCCCTTAATAAACGGGATTATTGGATTACCAAGGGGAAGTATCCCGGACTTTCATTTCCGCTGATCCCGGGCAGTGATGGGGCCGGAACAGTGGATGGGCGGGAGGTGATTATCAATCCCAGCCTCGATTGGGGAGAGGATCCTGATTATTTCGCCCCTGATTTCAGAATCCTGGGAATGCCGGATTATGGCACGTTTGCCGACGCGGTTAAGGTGCCTGAAATCAACCTGTTTCCAAAACCTGCTCATCTCAGTTGGACCGAAGCTGCCGCACTGCC
>CAZYHJ010000003.1:0-83974 GCA_964646645.1 uncultured Saprospiraceae bacterium
CAGTGAGGTTGAATTACGAATTACGAATTACGACTCACTCCTCATAACTCACGTAAGAAGACTCACGATCTTTTTGCCGCGAATTCACGCGAATTTTCACGAATTTGCTTGTCCATCATTCACAGATCACAGATAAATTGGTATTCGGGCAGAAATTGTTGTGCCCCTAAAACACCATCCGGATCTCCTGGCGGTCAAACGGACTCAATGCCGTGCCTTTCACCGTCGCTTCTGCTTCGATATAAAATTCAGATTTGACATTCTTCAGGGCTTTAGCCACATCGACGACTTTTTTGAATACGAAATTTTTGTCGCCGAACTCATCCATGTCGGACTTGACGTAGGTAAAGGGCAATTCAAAGTCGAGCATGATGACTTCATTGGCCGGAACTTCTATTTCTTCGGCGAGTTCGATCTCCCCTATCTTGTATTGATCGGTCAGTTTATTTTTCCAGCGACCACGGATATATTTTTCAGTCAGCATAAGGCGTATGTGGGTGATCGTCTGTGTATGCATGGACTCAAATTTGAGTTTGCCTTCAATCAGGCCATCCGCTACATGCACCTCTTCCGGAAGTACAAGTTCTACCTTGACCCCTTCGATACCCAGCCATCGTTTTACTTTTCCAAACATATCCTTTCTCTTTTCGGATCAGGTCACACGAACCTTTTGACCCACGATTGTTCCAGCGGCACCACCCATCTACCTATAAAATCCTTGCGATTGGCCACCAGATTATCAAATACATAGGTTCCCATCTGTATTCTGCCTGACTGCACATCTGACTTCAGTTGCTGCAACGGCGTGATGTGTATTTGTTCCTGCTCGTCCAGCCAGGCAATGTTATTTCGTTCCAACAATCTGCACCCATACTTCTGTTCCAGGCTTTTGACGAAGGCCACGGATTTATCGATGGAGCAGCCGCTGGTAGGGGCCTTGGTCTCGTCTACTACCAGCACCACAAACAGATCATGCATCACTCCTCCCAATGCGCGTAGCTCTCTGTTATGACTTGTCCACTGGGCGCAAAAGCGGTCGATATCTTCATTGATGGCCGGAATATCCTCTTCCCTGAAAGGTTTCTCGGCCTGGTAAATCCATACCCGGGACTCATCCGGATAAGCTAAAAGGTTTCGCATGATTTAGAATTGTTCTTGTGGTAAAGGTAAGGGAATGGATGCTGAATCTGGTCGAATGTTATGACCGGGGATGGTAGACGAAAGACGGGAGACGGGAGATATGAGACGGGAGACGGGAGACGGGAGACGGGAGATGTCAGATGCCAGATGCCAGATATCAAATACCAGACCTGAGGGGTCAGGTATGAGATATCATAATTCTCACGACTGACAATTAATGACTCACAGCTCTTATTGCCCCCTCCGCCCCCTAAAGGGGGAACCCAACTGAACATGACCATACTGAAATCAAAAACTCAAAATTGACAACTCACCATTCACAACTCACGACTGACGACTCACGACTGACGTCTCACGTTTTTCTCACTCTATTCAACACCATCTCTGACAGATCATACACCATCACTTCCTCCTGTTTCTCCAAGGCCTTCACTCCATCGGAAAGCATCGTCATACAGAATGGGCAATTGGCTACAATAGTGCCGGCACCGGTGGCAACGGCTTCTTCGGTGCGCTCGATGTTGATTCGTTTATCGCCGGGTTCATCTTCTTTGAACATCTGGGCGCCACCGGCACCGCAGCATAGTCCGTTGGAACGTGAGCGGCTCATCTCCTTTAATTCGACTTTCAACTGTGCCAGGACTTCGCGGGGCACTTCATAGATGCCATTGACGCGGCCGAGGTAACAGGAATCATGGTAGGTTACCGTGATGGGTGCGGCTTCATCTTTCACTTTGATCCGACCGTCTTTCAACAGTTGCTGGATGAGCTGGGTGTGATGGATCACTTCGTAGTGGCCGCCCAGTGCGGGATATTCATTTTTTAAAGTATTGAAACAATGCGGACATGAAGCTAAAATCTTTGTCACTCCATATTGTTCAATCGTACCAATGTTTTGGTGGGCCAACATCTGAAATAGAAACTCATTTCCCGCCCTTCGTGCCGGATCACCTGTGCATGCCTCTTCATCCCCAAGGATAGCGAAATCAACACCGGCTTCATTCAACAACTGCACCAATGCGACACTGATCTTTTGAGAACGCGGATCATAGCTGCCCGAACAACCTACCCAGAAGAGATACTCTGGTTTGCGGCCCTCAGCGGCCAGTTCGCTCATTGTTTTTATTCCTTGCATGTTATATTTATACAGATTGATGCTGTAAGGACAATTCGCGAATTGTCACTACGGAGTTTCTATCAATTTGGTCCAGTTGGACCGCGGCTCCGGCACCTGCCATACTGCCCCACTGCTTTCCAGCGCATTAAACATGGGCACCCACTCTGCCGGTCCGGTGGATTCGGTCAGGATCTGGTACCGACGCATTTGGAGGATGGGCTCTAATGGATCAATCAAGACCGGACAGGCTTCAACACACGCATTGCAGGAGGTGCAGGCATTGATCTCTTCCGCGGTGATGCGATCAAACAGAGATGAGCCATCATCAAAATTTAAAATGGTCAATTGGGTTTCGCTTGATTTCTCTTTGCTGATGTATTGCTTCGATCCGCTGTCAATTTTCTTACACACTTCTTCCGCGCGATCACGGATATCCATCATCACTTTGCGTGGAGATAGTTTTTTTCCTGTGAGATTGGCCGGACATACTGCGGTACAGCGACCACATTCTGTGCACGTATAGGCATCCATGATGGTTTTCCACGAGAGGCCACCGATATCCTTTGCTCCAAACTCCGTGCTATCAGTTGATTCTACCACAACACCTTCCTGGGGTGGTAAACCCAACATCGATCTCACTTCCTGCTGAATGACAGGCATGTTGGCCATTTCTCCCCTAGGTCTCAAACGTGCATACCAGGTATTGATAAAGGCCAGGAAAATATGCAGGTGCTTGCTGTAGGCGAGATAAATCATAAATCCATACACCACCATGACATGTGCCCACCATCCGATTCGCTCTATCCACATCAACCAATCAATGGACCAACCTGTAAATAACATCGGACCTAACCATCCCGAAATGGGAAGTTTGCCTGTTGCCGGATAATGCTCTGGGTCCATGGTTTGCAAAACCGTATCCGCACTATTCATGGCGAAGATGGCTGTAACCAATATGATCTCACCTAGCAGGATAAGATTGGCATCCAGCCTGGGCCATGAGGTCATTTCCGATTTCCAGAAGCGGGATAATTTGAGAATGTTGCGTCTGACCAGGAAGACGATAGTGGCGATGAGCGCCAATGCAGATAATATTTCTACAAATGAAATGACGAGCGTATAAAATCCTCCGAGGTATCGGGCAAAAAAGCGATGGTTGCCGGTAAATCCATCAATGAGGATTTCGATCAACTCCACCTGGGTCAATAAGAATGCAGTGTAGATAAACAAATGGAACACGGCAGGGATCCAACGCTTAAACATCTTTTGCTGACCAAAGGCCACCAACAACACATTGCGCCATCGGATGCCTTCATGTCCGGCGATAACTTCTTCCTTACCCATCCGGATGATCCGGTAGATGCGGTAAAACTGTTTGCCCGCAATGTAAAAGGCAATCAGGGTGATCAGACTGAAAAAGATAATGCTCAGCGTCATCGGGAAGGGACTTATCGCTGACAAAGATTATTAATTTTCCCCATCTCTGGCTACTTTAGCCCAACAATCATCAAGGCCACCTCCGGCCAACACGCATAATCGAGTTCGTCGCATCATGAAAATACTGGACCACAAACAGATCAAGCAGAAAATCAAGCGATTAGCTATTGAAATTCTGGAAAACAACTTTGAAGAAAAGTCCATCGTGCTGGCGGGCATTAATAACAATGGTACCAGCTTTGCCAAATTAATTGAAAAAGAACTGAAGAAAATAACGGATATCGCGATCGTCTCTGTCACGATTCGTCTTAATCCCGCAGCGCCCCTCTCCTCCCCTGTTGAAATCAACGTTCCCGCCGAATCCCTGAAAGGTAAATGTGTGATTCTCGTGGACGATGTTGCCAATACAGGACGCACTATTTTTTACGCGTGCAAACCGATCATGAATATTCTGCCAAAGAAACTGGAAGTAGCGGTCCTGGTAGATCGAAAACATAAAACATTTCCCATCTATCCTAAATATGTAGGCTTTTCATTGGCAACCACGCTGAAAGAAGATATCGACCTGCAGATTGTCAATACAGAGGAATGGGGTGTTTACTTAAACTAATACTATCGGATTAATCCATTGATGGTGCTTGCAAACTACTGACGTTGTAGTTCTTGCTTAATCCGGGGTATCATTTTTATGGCTTCCTCATATCCGATCTCATACATCTGCCTGATCTTGGTGAAATTGAAACGACTATACTGATAGATCGCTTCCGGCTCAATGATCAAATCACAATATTTCAACTCAGGCTCAATGGTGTTGATCGCGGCAAGATTGAAAGTTCGCGCGGCAACACCCGATATTGTATTGACCTCATCGGATGAAAGCACTTTTCTTGGAATCAGGTTGACACCTATGATATACTTCGCCTGATCCCGTATAGGCGAAACGGGAAGATTCATCAGCAATCCACCATCCGCGTACCATGATTCACCGATCCGAATAGGTTCATACAATACAGGGATGGAAGAAGACGCAATGATCACGTCATGCAACAGGCCTGTGTTTCTGACTTCAGCTTTACCTGAATTGAGATTTGCAATGGCCACATAGAGTGGTTTCTTGAGTTCTTCAAATGCCTTTTCGGGAAGATACTTTTGCAACATTTTCCGAAGGAATGTGTGTCGCACAAATCCCTTGTTCGGCATGCGAAGGGAAAACATCCAGATCAGGCTGCGTTCACTCGCAATGGAAAAAATTTCGGCAGGTGAATATCCATGCGCGTACATAGCGCCAACGATACTTCCGGCACTTGTGCCAGCAACTATAGACGGAAATATCCCATTCTCCTCCAATGCCTGCAGCACCCCTATATGAACCACGCCACGGGTACCGCCTCCGGATAATGCTATTCCAATTTCATGCATTCGTTATCCACATTACAGTTCAAAGATCGGAATATAGGGGGTATTATGCTTACTTTAACGCAGGATTTCAGTACTTGTTTGAAACATCAGGAACATCTGCTGAACCAACATGTAATTCAGGTGTTTGCTTCTTTTCTGTACCGCCGTAAACGTCCTTATGACCATCAACCCTATTGATTACAGTGCTGTCGGCCTTTGGAGCCATACTGACCTTGCTTATATCCAGCATGATCCGGCGATCAATGAATATCTACAATATGTGCCTGGAAATGATAGTTTGGTTGACATCATCAGTGAACGAAAAAAATTTCCTGTCAACCGGACATTGCTGGTGGATGTATTGCGTAAACAATATTCTCGTTTAGGCATTGCGTTGCCTTCTGCGATTGAAGCTTTGCGCTCTGAAAATTGCTTTACAGTCACCACTGCCCATCAGCCCGTCTTGTTTACAGGACCGCTGTATCATATATTTAAAATCGCTTCTACCATTCATCTCGCCCGAAAACACAACGAGACAAATAAGGAAGCAACCCTGGTACCCGTGTTTGTGATGAGTGGTGAAGATCATGACTGGGCCGAAGTCAATCATGCGCATATTTTTGGAAAGAAATATATCTGGGAGCGGGAAGCCGGAGGACCCTGTGGCCGGTTAGATCTGCAAGGCCTCGAACCACTGATAGAAAGTGTCACCTCTCTTTTCGCGAATTCGCAACACTACGAGGAGATTAAAACGTTATTCCAAAGCAGTCTGTCAAAGGCCAAAAATTACGGGGACTTCCATCATCTCCTGGTTCATGCGCTATTCGGCCATCATGGATTGGTGGTCCTCAATGCGGATGATCCGGAGTTGAAACGAGTTTTTGCGCCGGTCATGAAAAGGGAGATTGAAGAACAATTTTCATTTCCCCATGTGACCCGGACTCAAAAGGAACTCGAAGCAAAGGGATTTAAACCTCAGGCTTTCTGCAGGCCCATAAATTTGTTCTATCTCTCTGAAGGTCGCCGCGAGCGCCTCGAACCAGAAAACGGTCGAATCAGACTGATGGAGACCGGGAAATCTTTGGAAAAAGATGAACTATTGAAACTTTTGGAACAGACGCCTGAATCCTTTAGTCCTAATGTGATCATGCGGCCCTTATACCAGGAAATGATCCTGCCCAACCTGGCCTATATTGGTGGTGGTGGTGAGATTGCATATTGGCTGGAGCGTAAAAGTCAGTTCAATGCGGTCGGTCTACATTTCCCGATGCTGATCCGGAGAAATTCTGTGATGATCATTGATGCCGCGACGGATCAGCAATTGAAAAAATCATCAATGACCTGGCTGGATTTGATGGACGATTATGATACCATCGTTCGGAAATATCTTAAAGCCCACAGCCAGGCCGAACTGGATTATGATCAGGAGCAAAAACTGATACATGATGCTTATGCCATGTTGGCATCGAAGGCGGAGAAAATCGATCCCACACTTGCTAAAGCGATTCTGGCAGAAGAAACAAAGCAGGTAAAAGCATTTGAACAACTGGGAAGCAGATTGATCCGTGCTGAAAAACAACAGCAGGAAACGCAATTAAAGCGCATCCATAAACTCAAGGAAAAACTATTTCCCGGCGGAGGCTTACAGGAGCGTTATGAAAATTTCCTTCCGTATTATGCTGAACAAGGTGATGCCTGGATTGAAACCATGATTCATGTTTGCGATCCCATGGTTGAAAAGTTTATTGTTCTGGAGCCGTAGGCGCAGGTTGTTTCCTTGGTTTGGCCCGATTTTCCAGCATCAGTAACAAGAGCGCAAGCTTTGTACGCAATTCACTCCGATCGACGATAAAATCAAGAAAACCGTGTTCAAGTAAGAATTCCGAGGTTTGAAATCCTTCAGGCAAGTCTTTCTTGATGGTTTCACGGATGACACGTGGTCCTGCGAATCCAATCAATGCCCCCGGTTCCGCAAGGTTAAAATCACCTAGCATGGCATAACTCGCAGTGACCCCACCTGTAGTAGGATCCGTCATCAAAGAGATATAAGGAATCTTTGCCGCGGCAAGTTGAGAAAGCTTGGCGGATGTTTTTGCCATCTGCATTAATGAGAATGCGGATTCCATCATTCTTGCTCCTCCTGATCTTGAAATGATCATAAAGGGAGCTTTATGTTCTATACAGAAATCAATGGCCCGACTGATTTTTTCACCGACGACGGATCCCATACTTCCACCAATAAACCGGAAATCCATCGCGGCAATGACAAGTGGTTGCTCATCGACATTTCCTGCAGCAACGGCGAGCGCATCATCCAATCCTGTTTTCTTCCTGGCTTCCTCCAACCTGTCACCATATGGTTTCAGGTCTGTGAATTCCATAAAATCGTAGGAGATCAGATCATCAAACAATGTAGTGTACCCCTCATCAAAAATGAGCTGGAAATACTCTTTAGACCCAATCCGCTCATGGTGCTGGCACTTGGGACACTTATAAAAATTCTCCTTGAGGTCTTTGACGGTGCTGGTCTCATTGCACTGCTCGCACTTAAACCACAGGCCGTCAGGGGTTTCCTTCTTGGACTTGGTGGCCGTCTGGATGCCATGGCGCAACCGCTGATACCAGCTTTTTGATTCTTCCTGCATATCCTCCTTGAGTGAGACCGCAAAATTGGGGAAAAAAAAGCAGACCCGGAAACCTGGGTTTCCGGGCCTGTTTATATCGCTATTTACCTTTCCTGACTATCGCAGCAACGTCACGTTGCCTTTTTTGAAGTATTTCTCCCCGTTTGGACAGGTCACATCCACATAGAAGCCAAATACATCGGGTTGTAATTGCTCACCTTTAAAGGTTCCGTCCCAGCCAATATTCATATCCTTGGACGTGAAGACCTCCTGGCCCCATCGGTTATAAACATGCATATCGATCACCAGATCATAATTACTGATCACCTTGAAAAAATCATTGGTGCCGTTGTTATCCGGCGTAAACGCGTTAGGGATGAAAATATCTCTTTCGTCGCAGAACAAATCAGCCACTCCGATTGAAATTGATGCTGTACCTGTACATCCATGTTCGTCTGTAACTGTCACTGTGTAGGTAGTAGACCCTGTTGGAGTAACCACTGGATTGTACACAGGGGAAACAATCTCGCCGGTAGAAGAAGACCAGTCATAGATATAGTCCGGGCTTTGATTCACCGTGAGCTGAGAAGTTTGTCCCAGGTATATTGAATCCGGATCTGCAGTAATAACGATCACAGGAGGATCAAACATATAGATGCCTACAGTATGGCTCAAAGTATCTTTGCAGCCAAGCGTTTCATTGGTGACCGTGACAAAATAAGTCGTCTCAACAGTGGGTTGTACCTGAATACAATCTGTAGTCTCCGCTGTCGACCATAGATAGGTTAATGTCTGTCCTGCATTATCCACGACACAAAGTGTGGTTTGATCTCCCAGACATATGTTATTGTCACCGGTGATACTTGCATCAAAATAAACTGGAGTTACACAGGCTGTATCAGCATCCTGGCAGCCCAGTGCGTCAGTTCCGACAACATAATAGCACCTGGGATCTGCAGGAGAAACAAATACTTCAGTGCCTGTACCGATTGGTAAATTATTTTCATCAAACCAGGCATAGGTCACACCATCAATCGCATTCACTGTAAGGGTAGCGCCTTCATCATCACAGAACATCTCATCATCTGTAGAAATGGTCAGTTCAAAATATGTTGGCGACAAACAAACCGTATCTGCAGCCTGGCAACCTAATGCATCAGTACCTATCACATGATAGCACGTAAATGCCTCAGGTGTAACTGTAACAGATGGACCTGTACCTATAGACTCGCCTGTAGAACTAAACCATTCAAAGGTCACGCCTTGAGGTGGAACGGAAACTACTGTAAGCGTTATAGGTTGTACATAACAATAGGTTGAATCATTGGTCGCAACCACTTCAAAACCCGGTTCAGGCTTAAACACTGTAACCTGGTCTGATTTAGAACATCCCAATGTATCCGTGGCCGTCACTGTATATGTAGTAGTGACTTGAGGTAAAACAACAATCTGTAATCCTGTTCCTACTTCAGTTCCATCTTCATCGGTCCAGACGATCGTGACATTTTGGTTTCCGGTCAGCGTAGCCGTTAGCACCACCTCTTTGAAATCGCAACTGGTGATATCCCCTACTGCTGTGATATTAAAATCATCCGGGATGATCAGCAGAATGCTGTCCTTAAACTCGCAATCCGGCAGATTTGGATCCGTGATCGTGACAAAGAACCAGGTATCATCATCAATTGTAGCAAATGGATTTGGACTTGTAGCATCATCCAAAAATTCGGAAGGCTCCCATACATAGTTGTAATCCGGATTTCCGTCCGGATTCAGCGGCGCTGAGTTTTGGAAACAATTGACGGTTTGATCCGGCAATGAATCCTGGATCGCCACGGTGGTAATCGTATCTGTGATGGAGACATCGCAGCCATCCCTGGAGGACAGCGTCACGATATAGATTCCATCAAGCGGATAGGTGTAAGACGGATTATTAAGAATAGAGGTATCCCCCTGTGTGGAGGTATCCCCAAAATCCCAATGAAATTGAAACCCACCGGTGGATGTATTCGTAAAGTCTACTGTCAGGTCGTTACAATCCGTTTCATAGGTAAATCCTAAGCGCAATTGCTGCACACCCACGTGAATGGAGTCCGTAATGGTACAAACGCCATCGGTAACCGTAACATAATATGTAACGGAAATTCCAGGAAAAGCAATAGGATCCCATGGGTCATTGATATTGAGTCCATTTGGCGGATCCCATGTATACGTAAGTGTTGAATCTCCATTGATCAACAGATGAACAGATTCGCCGAGGCAAATGCTGTCGGCTTCCGGATTAAAGGGCAGATTGATCTCCTGAACTGGAAATGATTTAGCAACTGAAGCCGTACATCCTGCAGAATCTGTGACAATCAAAACAGCAAAAACAGTAGAAATCCCTTCAATATCAAAAGTGAAAGATGGATTTTGTTCAGTACTTGCGAGCACCCCTGTTGGGTGTGTGATCAGCCACTCCCAACTTACGATGGGGTAATTAGGACTGGAAGACAGATCAAAGAAATCCAGGGTGATGCTATCGGAGCATGAATTCGAACTATAGCTAAATTCAGCATTGATATTCGAATTGAATACCCCGATCTGCTTGATTATGGTATCAGCACAGATATCCATGCTATCCCTGACAATGAGCGCCACATTATAAAATCCTTCATCATCGTACGTATAAATCGGACTTTCCGCAGATGAGGAATCTGTTTGGGGATTCCCGTAATCAAAATACCATTTGTACACGTCCGCGTTTAAGGAAGTATTTTGAAAATTGACCGTCAGTCCATCACAGGTGAGGTCGGGTGCGGTAAAATCTGCTACAGGTACGTCCCGACAATCCCGGACGTTGTACTGAAAATCGACTCGTGTCTCAGTAAGCTTGTTACCATTCCTGTAGGCTTCGATGACAATCGTGATAATAAACTGGCCTATGGTATTAGGTCGACCAGTGATATGTCCCGTTACCGGATCAATATTGAGCGGAATTCCGCCCATGACATTCGCAAGACTATAAGGTGGTCGCCAGACCACTAAGTCATATGGAGGTGGATTCGGAGGCTGGGGCATGTTATTAATGATATCCCCTCCCGCGAAAGGTGTGGCAAGTCTGAAAACAAGAGAATCGCCCTGGCTATCCGTCGCTGGCAGGAAATAATCAATGTCCTTGTTAACACAAATATAAATTGGCGGATAGGCTCCAATCTGCGGCGAACTTTTACAAACGGTCTGAGCTGTTGCAGATAATTCTGAAACAAGTGTCATCCCGGTAAGCAATGGATTGAATATGTTTAATACAGAACTATTCCGGCAACAACGCTGATACACCATTTTGTACCCGTTGGCCCAAAAAGGTAGAAATATCGTATCTACATAAGTGGTCTGATGCACACACACCGGATCAGTGGCAATAGCACAATCACTGACAAAAATCTGGTTTAGGGTGTCGTCCGCATTAAAATTCATGAATAACTGTCCTCCGAATCCCACAAATGTGAGTGGCTGATTAGTGACGGCATCAAAAAATCCGATAGATGCCGGATCATCAAATTGCGCGTCAGGAGCACCAAGTAAGCAGTCTCTTCGAAGGGACAATCTGATCTCGTATTGATTGTTGCCCAGGCAACGGTAGGTCAAATGCCCACCTACGATATGCGTAGCTTTTACGTCGGGGGTGTAGAGGACGAAGCACCCCAACAGGAAGACTATAATACGCAAAGCCATCAGACTGGTTTTGATTTTATGTACGTGGATTAAGTTCATGTCGGTTAGTACTTTACTTCAACAATTTCTACGCGGCGTTCTTCTGAAGCCTCAGGGCTATAGATTGAAAGCCTTACGTTTTTACGGTCGTCACTTACATTCTTTGGTGCCATCTCTTCTCCAAAAGATTTCTCGGCTACCACCAGGTCTCCGGATTCCATATATTTCCAAAGGACTCCTCCACGGAATGCTTTAAATTCATTCTGAATACTGGAAATTCTTCGTTTACCCAGTTTTAGATTATATTCTGCCGAAGCCAGCGGACTGGCGTACCCCTTAAGATAAATGGCCATTTGTTTTCCATCGCGCAGATACTGCTCCAGGATATGCATTAATGTCTCCAACTCACGCTTTCCTTTTGGAATAGAATCCGTAAAGAACCCGGCTATATTCTTATCTCCCTGCGCAAGTTCTTCTGGTGTTTCACCCTGAGTATACTCTTCTAAGAACTTATCCTTGCGGGCTGCATATGCATCATACAACTCAGTATATCTGGATTCTGTTCTTTCAGCGGTACTTGGACCTGGCTGATCGTTATCAAAGTAGATCTTGGAATAGAGGAAGACATCGATCTTGTCCACTTCAAGGAAGACATCCACTACCAACGTGTCGAGTTCCGGGAAGTCAGAAGAATTAAATGTGGCGTAGCCTGGCTTATAACCCTTCTTAGTACCGGTTACATTAAATGTTTTGTTCCGGAGTAATGTGTAGAGGTATTTGTGGGAAAGGAAATCTTCCCTGATCTCACGGAATCGCTCTACAATATCAGGTGCTGCTGCTTCCTGCAGATCAACCTTCACACCCTCCAACGGCTGTGGATTCTGTCCTTTATAGGTTTCGAAGGTCCTGACCAAAATCACCCTATCCTTTTTAGGAGGATGTTCAAAATGATAGATATCAAAACAACAAGCTTCATCCTCTGGGGAGAGGTACATAGAACCCAGGCGGTTGGAAGAAAAATAGCCTTCCATACCATCGTCTGAGAGAATATAGAAAGCATCATCCAGACTGCTGTTGATTGGGGAACCCAGATTAGCTATGGTATCCCAGGCACCTGCACGCTGTTCAATTTTAAATACATCCAAACCTCCGAATCCCAGATAACCATTGGAACTGAAATAGAGGGTTCGTGATTTCCTGTGGAAAAATGGTGAGGTTTCGTTCAAGGGTGTATTGACCACATTGAGATTCTCAGGCGCGGTAAAATTGTCCGGACCGGCGATGTAGCAGAACCAAACATCAAGATTACCTTTTCCCCCATCGCGATCTGATGTGAAATACAACACTTCCCGTTGTGACTTCAAATCATATCCAACATGCGGTTGGGTTGTTGTAAACCCAGCCATATTGATGGGCTCAGGCAACTTTTGGGCAAGACCGAATTCGCCGTCTACGATATCACGATAGTATAAATCGCAGCGGATATCAATCCCATTGAGGTATTCACATATCGTGTAATACACCCTGGAATGATCTGCATTGAATGCCGTATGCGAGGTGTGAAACTCAAGGTCATTGATGATGGTATCGAGGACTCCGGTTGAATCATTTTCGCTAACTAAAATTTTTGCATACGGTTTCGCAGGCAGATCCACTTCATTCTCTCTTAAAAAGCGGAGCGAACTGTAATAGAGCAGAGAATCTGCATCATAAGCACCGAATTCCGAAAAGGTGGTATTGACTTCGGGGCCGAGATGTTCAAGTGTGATCAGGGTATCCTTATTTTCTAAAGCATTAATGGCCCATTGACATATTTCGATATTCTTCAGGACCTGTTCGGACAATAGCGAATCCTCGCCACTATGCTCGGTGGAATATATCTGGTAATGATTGAGGGCTTCCTGGTATTTACCCAGGCGCTCCTTTACATAGCCAAGCCAATAATTTGTTGCCGGAAAATCAGCTGCATTATTACTGCTGTCTACCTCCGTATAATACTTCTCAGCCATCGTAAAGGCGGAGAAATGTCTTGCCGCTTCAGCCAGACTGTAGGTATGTTGCGTGTTGTTTGGCTCGATCTCATGAGCAGTCTGCAGAAAATTGTACGCAGAATAATAATCCTTCTTATCAAAGGCCTCCTGCGCGCCTTTCACATAGGCATTGAGGGTCTGACCCTGGGCAATGCCAAGGAACCCAAGCATGAAAAGGACGATGTATATGTATGGTCGTTTCATTGTTGCGGGAATTGTCATTGCTGTAACATCAGAATATGGTACATACCTTGGTTTGTCTCAGTGGGCATAGCTTCTTGAAGGTGTAATTCAGGAAAAACTCAGGTCCGCCCTTTTCATCCGTGGCGATTTTAAACCCGGAAGTGTTGATATCATAGCTGAATCCTCCTTTCCAACCATCATATCCGATGGCAAACATCGGTATCAAGGCATCTTCAAGCCTGGTGGCAGCTCCGAGTTGAAGTTCCAGTTCTCTTGCCTTTCTGTTGCTAAGATGAATGATAATACCACCACCCAGTACGGTTTCAGTGTATGGGTCCTGATTCTGGTAAAGACCATTTGCGTAAATGTCTATGATATCAGCGATTTTCAACACGCCCATGGCATACATGGACAGCCTGATAGGAAGGGTGATATCCGAATTCTTATAAAAAGTGTATTTAGGTTGATTTAGATGGAATGCACCGACTCCGACATCAAGTTTGGTGCGTTCGACACCTTGAATCCTGAAATTGGCACCGGCGCCAACGTCCAGAAAGGCAAAGCCTGTACGGTCAAAATTTTCACCTGAAGGCAAGGATGGATCGTAGATCGTTCCATTCCACTGATTTTCCCACTCCAGATCCTGCTCACTAAACGAACGTTGACCCCCGCCCAAATAAACGCCCCCGGTAAGGAACATCGAAGAAGAAAGCGGATGAGTGTAGGATCCGTTAACTGCCAAACTGGCCAGGGTTAACCTGGAATCCCCGGATTGATCATAATTAAAGAGCACACCGGCTGAAAAGAAGCCCTTCTCATTATAGCAAGGGTTAAACTTTACGTCGTAGCTGCCTGAAAAAGTCAAATAGTCCACAGGAACGGCAAAATACTGTTGCTTATGGACGAGGGACACCTGCTTATCCCCGTTGAATACGCCTGTCAGACCAGGATTTATTTGCAAACGGCCAAATTGGTACATCGAAAGATGTACATCCTGAGCGGCAATAAAATTGATTGTCAGGAGATAAAAAATTATCCCTGCTATTGATATGTTCACTTTCATGTCAGGTTCCCAGGTTTGATATATAATTAATAAATATATCTAAAACACTCTAAAACAGCACTATATGTCAAAATGACTGGATTATAATCTCTCCTATTGAGGTACAGCAAAAACCATACTCAAACGTTCATTGTGTTCTTAGAGGGGTGATACGGGTAGTTGGTGATTTGGCGACCATTTTCGCCGGCAGAGGGATGAAACGAATCGAAGATAATCCATTTTTTAACATTTCCAACTTTGTTAAAAAAAATATTCGGTAAGTCCGGATTTGATCCGTTGGTCCCTTCGGTTTTGTACCTTTCCCAACATGATCATATTGAATGAAGCCCAGATCAAAGCCTGGGATGCCTATACCATAGCAAAAGGGACTCCGTCCTTGCAATTAATGGAGCAAGCAGCGGCGGCTGTTGTCGACAAATTAGACCTGCTGCTTGGCGAGGAGGACCAGGAAGTCCTGATCATCTGTGGCAACGGCAATAATGGTGCAGATGGTCTGGCAATAGCCAGGTTGCTGGTCGACCTGGATTATATCGTGGACGTCTATGTCAGCCTTGAAGGTGAACATAGTCCGGAATGGAAAGCCAATTACGAACGGTTGATGAACCAGGATCCGGAGCAACTGGAAATACATACCATTTGGAACCCGGAGGAGATCGAACTCAGCCCTTCCGGTACCATTATCGATGCTATGTTTGGAACAGGGCTGACAAGACCCTTGAGTGGTCAATGGCTCAAAATAGCGGATTGGATCAATGAACAGTCCAACCTCACCATTGCCATTGATATGCCTTCCGGGCTTTATGTGGATAAAGCGCCTGACGGAGAAGTGGTCTATGCGGATTTAGTGCTAACCTTTCAATGCCAGCGATTAGCCTTTATGATGCCGGAGAGTGAACCCCACTTTGGAGATGTTGTGATTTGTCCTATAGGATTGTCGGATACCTTTTTGCTCGAACATGACATCACGAACTTTGAGTTGACCTATTATTACCTCTTGCCCTTTCTTGTGGACAGGAATCGCTTCAGTCACAAAGGGGATTATGGCCATGGGTACCTGGTAGCCGGTAGTCTGGGTAAAGCCGGTGCTGCCGTGCTGGCTTCAGCAGCGGCAATGCGTGCAGGCATCGGCTTACTGACGGTGCAGGTACCTGAAAGACTATACTCCATCATTCAGTCTGCCGTTCCTGAAGCTATGGTGACGATCGACCCGAATCCGCATCACATTTCTTCACTGGTTTTTCCACCACGTGTTTCTGCGATCGGCATCGGACCAGGGATAGGAAAGGCGCAGGAAACAATACAGGCTATTGAAGCACTTCTTCTCGGCAAACCGGGCGTGCCTTTGGTCCTTGATGCAGATGCCTTGAATATTTTAGCGGAAAGACCTGATCTCCTGGATCGTTTGCCTGAAGGCACAATTCTCACCCCACATCCCGGTGAATTTGACCGCTTGTTTGGTGAACAGGATGATCATTACCATCGATTTGCCACAGCAAGAAAAGAAGCCCTTGCAAGAAAAATCAATATAGTCCTCAAAGGGGGCGTAACCATTGTATGTCAATCCAATGGGGTCAACTTTTTTAATACCCGGGGTAACCCCGGCATGGCTACTGCAGGGAGTGGTGATGTACTGACGGGTATTATCCTCGGACTACTTGCCCAGGGTTATTCCCCTGATTATGCTGCATTGCTTGGCGTATATATTCATGCCACTGCAGGAGATATCGCCGCCGAGGACCAGGGATATGAATCATTAATTGCTTCAGACATCGTAGAGTTTATGGGGGAGGCTTTTGAAGAATTGCGCCATCGCGAACCTGCCATCGATGAAGACCAGGAAAAAGATGTCTAAAATCGTAGTGCTGACCGGAGCAGGCGTAAGCGCGGAGAGTGGCATACGTACATTCAGAGATGCCGGTGGATTATGGGAAGGGTACAACATTCAGGATGTAGCCACGCCTGAAGCATGGCAGCGCCAACCGGATATCGTACTTCAATTTTATAACGAACGGCGCAGGCAGTTGCTTGAAGTATCACCAAATGATGCACATATAGCGCTTGCCCAATTGGAGGCGTCTCATGAAGTAGTGATCATCACGCAAAATGTAGATGATCTCCATGAGCGCGCAGGGAGCCGAAATGTAATCCACCTGCATGGTGAATTATTGAAAGTAAGAAGTGAAGCGAATCCGTCATTGATTTACGAATGGAAAAAAGACCTTCTGCAAGGGGATCGCTGTGAAGAGGGACATCAACTCAGACCACACATTGTATGGTTTGGCGAAATGGTCCCTATGCTCGAAAAGGGTATTGAGGAAATCAGTGATGCAGAAGTGGTAATGGTGATCGGCAGCAGCATGCAGGTCTACCCTGCCGCAAGTCTTGTGGCGTATGCACCGCATGATGCGGAAATCTACTATATCGACCCGCATCCACAAATGAATTATGAACTCTCCGCCAGACGCAAACTGAAGGTGGTTGCAAAACCTGCTACCACTGGCGTGCGGGAAGTAATCACGGCACACCTCACCTAAATACTCTGGACCGGAATCCCGGCAACAACTTAGTTACTATCGTGGTTGCTCAATCGTCTTAAACAATGGCCATTGCAGCGATTGGACATACGCTTTGTAGGAGGCCCAATCATCCTCTAAAAAGTTATTGACCGCTTCAATATTTTTCGATACTTCTGCCCGGGTGTAGTTCAGCATATCCATCGCATTACTGCCCGGATCTCCCAGGCTTGTGCTGAGATAACTTCCTGTTGAACCCAAATGCCTCGACAGATTGATGGGATAGGTATATCCTTTCACATCTTCAGGCTCCATAAAGCCTTCTTCAATCGACGCCAATTGTTTGGTCAGTGCCTTGGTTTTGTCCTTGATTTGAATCTGGATAGAATCAGGCGCATTGACCATCATGGCTTCAATCATTTTAACATCTTTACGCACATCCTGCAAGGCCTTGAAAGCAATCCGGGACCTGTCGACCTCAGTGTAAAATGTATCTATCATGGCATTCCTCCGTTCAATATCTGCGGTGGTAATGTTTAACCGTGGATCCAACCGAACACTAATAGTGGTGGAATCTTTTTGGCCATTAAACAAGGCTACGACTTTATACGTCCCGGGATACACATATGTACCTGAAGGATCATCCGCATCCTCCTGGGGTTCACGGCGAGATGGATAACGCACTCCCTTCTGCCGAAGATCCCAGGATACAGTGTTCCAGCGCTCCTTCAGTTTTCGATTGATATATCGCAGCGTGTCTCCTGTTTGATCGAGGATGTATAATTTACACACATCCTTATCCTTCATGTCCACTTTTGCTTTCGCAGTGTCCTGAGCAACGGGCGCGGTTGCATCTGTTGCGGGTTCCTTTCCACCTTTCTTTACCGGTTGCTTTGCATCTGGTTTCACATCGGTACCTTCTTTCTTTTTGGTCAAAGCAGGTCTTACATACATCACGATTTGTGCTCCTCCGGACCGATTGTCACCTTTAAATTCTGCATCCGCCGTAAAGCGAATACCATCTACACTCCTGTATTGTGCCTGAGTGGCTTCCGTGGGAGGAAACATGACAAAGGGTTGATCCGGAATGCCCTTTTGACGAGCAATCTCCCGGAGCACGGAAAAGCGGTCCAACACAAACAATGCTCTACCAAACGTAGCGATGGCCAGGCTATGATCTACGGGATGTATTTTCATATCAGTGACCGGGACTCTTGGAAAACCAGCTGCCGGAAATCGCTCCCATAACTGCCCTTTATTCAAACTCACATAGAGTCCATCATCCGCACCTAATGCGAGTAAATCAGGAACAACAGGATCCTGCACTATGCAATGAACAAATGAAGTGATCTGGTCATCCGAAACAATTTTACGCCAGGTCACTCCATAGTCGGTGGTATGGAAAACATATGGTCCGTAGTCACCTCTTCTGTAATGGTTCATCACCACAAATGCCTCTCCGGGCTGATGTGCAGAAACTTCAATTTGAGGAATCCATGCACCCGCTGGAGCTCCTTTAATATTGGAAGAAAGGTTGCTCCAATTTTTTCCTCCATCACGGGTCAACTGAACGTGGCCATCATCAGTTCCCACCCAAATGATGTTATGATCTAATACACTTGGTGCAATACATAAGATCGTAGTATGGTTTTCCGCGTTGGTGGCATCAATGGTCAGACCCCCACTGAGGTGCTGTTGTTGTTTCGAGGAATCATTAGTGGTTAAGTCAGGGGAGATGATTTCCCATGACCTGCCGCAATCGACGGATTTGTGAACAAACTGGCTTCCGTAAAAAATGCCGCAATCCTCACCGGGCATTGCCGCCAGGGCCGCGTTCCAGTTATATCTGAGGTTCAATCCTTCCGGATGTACCGGCCGAACAAACTGATTGAATCCAGTTTCCTTATCATAATAAGCCAGATTACCTCCCTGGCTCATGGCCCAACCATAACGGGTATCTGATAATTTTGGCAAGACATCAAAGCCATCCCCGAAATACAATTCCCGCCAGTCCTGATTGCGAATGCCTCCTGCCTTTAAAACGAAGGCAGGTCCAACCCATGAACCATTGTCCTGCATTCCGCCATACAGATTGTACGGATAATCATGATCCACATTGAGATGATAGAATTGGCCTACGGGAATATTGGCACAGAAGTACCAATTACGGCCGCCATCTCTTGAAATATTCAGTCCTCCATCATTGCCATCGATGATATACTCCGGATCATCAGGATGAATCCAGAAGGCGTGATGATCCGGGTGAACCCCTTTGCCATAGTCAAGAATCGTTTCAAACGTGCGACCTCCGTCCTCACTCTTTGACACATAAGAATACAGGTTCCACAGGCGGTTTTCATTTTGGGGATCAACATATATTTCGTGATAGTAGAACGGCCTGTTGCCAATATTTTTCGTTGACACTAATGACCAATGCTCACCTCCATCCGTGCTTTTATAGAGCCCATTTTCTTTGGCTTCGATCAATGCATAAATAATATTGGGCTTCGATGCTGAGATGGTCAACCCAATTCTGCCGAGATGCCCTTTGGGTAAGCCGTCATTATCCGTTAATTTTTTCCAGTTATCGCCACCATCGTATGTGATGTATAAACCTGATCCGGCGCCACCACTCACAAAGTCCCATGGTGTTCGTCTGTGATGATATAAGGCGGCTATGATCTTTCGTGGATTGGTGGGATCCATCACCATATCTGCCACCCCGCAGGTGTCATTCGAAAAGAGAATCTTCTTCCAGGTTTTACCGCTGTCGGTGGTCTTGAAGACTCCTCTTTCCGGACCGGGTGTCCAGGGATCTCCTCCCGCTCCGGCATAGATGGTAGATGGCTGATGCGGATCTATAAGAATACGATGAATGACTTTTGTTTCTGTCAATCCCATAAGTTGCCATGTCTTCCCTCCGTCAAGCGTTCTGAATATTCCTTTGCCGGTGTTGATCGAATTGCGTGGATTGCCTTCACCGGTCCCCACCCAAATCTCCGCGGGATTTTGTTGATTGATCTTGATGGCACCAATGGATAAGGTGGGTTGTTCGTCAAAGATGGGCGACCACTCTACTCCACCGTCTGTAGAGGACCAAACTCCTCCTGATGCTGCTCCGATGTAAATGTGATTTGGTTTTTGCAACACCACATCGATCGCTGTGATGCGCCCGCTCATACCTGCCGGCCCTACATTTCTGAAGGAAAAACCATCCAGCCATTTAGGATCCTGTTGCTGGGCAGAAATGGAATACCACGCTAAAAAGACGAGCGCAAAAATTTTTACGGAACGAGACATAAGGTGTGAATTGTAATCGTACAAATTAAAACAGTAAAGTAATTTATTGAGCAGGCCATTGATTGTTTTCTTCCAATTGATCCGCCAGCCGACCTGAAGGATCGATTTGGATCGACTTAATTTGCTCCATAGGATTCGGGATATCGACTTGATAGGTCGTATTGACCCAATTCCAATCTGGCAGCACCGTGAATGTGGCATTTCCCGGAGCCTTCTCATCCTTACTTCCCCGCATGAGATCCAGAGGAATAGTATAATACAAGGTCTTGCCATTGGTCAATTCAATTTCAACATCAATTGGCATAGGCATCAGTCCATCCCTGCGCAATGTGATTAAAGTATTTCCCGTGGATGATGGCCCGGCTTCTACAGTGTCTATTGCATAATCGATGTACTTGGTCGTGTATACCATGTAATCAAGATACCAATCAAGTTCGAGCCCGGAGGTCTTTTCCATCACCCGGATAAATGCATTCGCATCCGGATGCTTAAATTTCCAGGTATCGTAAAACTGCAACATTCCTTTATCCATCGCAGGCTTTCCGATGATATACTCCAGTTGATGCAGGAATACAGCACCTTTTACATATGCTGCAATACTGTACGATGAATTGAATTCAAAATGATCGGCATGTGTAGATAAGGGTTCTTCAAAGCCACTCTGGATCAGATTGGAATACCCTCTGTAGGTGCTGAGGTATGGATCGGAATTTGGCTGGCCTGGAATCAGGTGCTTTGCTTTGAGGTGCTCCATTACTTTTTCACCAACATAATCCGTAAACCCTTCATCCATCCAATAGTAATAGCTTTCATTAAAACCAAACATCATCTGGAACCAGCTATGCACCAATTCATGTACGGACACCCCCACCAGACTCACCAGAGATCTGTTGCCGGTGATCAACGTAGCCATAGGGTATTCCATTCCGCCATCACCACCCTGGATAAATGAGTAAACGGGATAGGCATAGCTGCCGTAATGTTCATTCATAAAGTTGATGGCCTCCTCCATAATTGGAAGAAGGTCCTTCCAATTATCCGTGGCGGCGGTGCTTTCATTGTATAGGGCATGCAACACAACACCATTCTTACAAATGTGTTGATCATGGGTGTACCCCGGATCAGCTGCCCAAACAAAATCATGGACATTCTTTGCCTTGAAGTGCCAGGTCAGTTGTTTTTTCGTTTGAGCAATATCCTTTGCATAGCCGTGTCCAATTTCAGCCGCATTGAGCAAAACGCCTCCTGCACCAATGGTATAATTGGCATCAATAGTAATCCGTACGTCGTAATCGCCCCAGACGCCGTAATACTCGCGTGCGATATATGGATGAGCATGCCATCCCCGGGTATCGTACTCACAGAGTTTTGGATACCATTGAGACATAGAATAACGTATACCCTCTTTGTTGTCTCTTCCATTGCGTCTGATCTGGACCGGAACCTGGGCATCATAGATCATTTCAAATCGTGCTGAGCCACCTGGACGAATGGGTTCGGCCAGTGTAACCTCGAGTATCGTGCCTTCCGTCTCAAACTTGAGCGGCTGACCATTTTGCTTCAGGGATTGAATATGTTGATACCCGATTTCATCCGGGGTCAAGGTACTAATCCTGTCCCCGATACGCGGGTCAGGATCCGGAAGGTATTGTGATCGCACATCCATCGCGCTGCCCGGTTGGAATGCATTGAGATACAAATGAAAAAAGACCTTCTCCAGGACATCAGGACTATTGTTTTTATATCGGATCAGCTGCTTTCCTGAAAATTTATCGGTTTCGACATCCATGACAATGTCCATTTCATATTTGACCTCCTGTTGCCAGTAAGTACTGCGTCTTTGAGCCTGAACATGAACCGAATACAGCGAAAAAAGGCCGCAGAGCAGACAAACCAAAAGATTACGCCATAAAACCATAAAAACAATCATTAATTTCGAAAAGTAATCAACAAACATAGCAGGTATTGGCACAAAACAGGCTGATTACCGAATATTTATACCAGTGTGTTCAACCTAAAGGTCCAAATCTGTGTTTTTAAGGATTGTTGGTTAAAAGAAACTTATTACATTTGAACCAATATGAATCATACCAGGGCGCTTATTATTTCATTGTTGGTGGTCGGGATTGGTAGCAGGTTGATTCCGCATTATCCCAATTTTACTGCCATTGGAGCAGTCAGCCTTTTTGGCGCAGCTTTCGCACAAAGGCGCAGCATCGCGATTATCATCCCCTATCTGGTGATGCTTTTAAGTGACATGATCCTCAATAATGTCATTTATGCCCGGTTGTACCCCGAAGATTATTCCCATTTCGTATTTCTCTACAGGGGAGCACTCTGGAGTTACGCGGCGTTTGGCATCATCGTCATATTCGGATATTCCCTTTTCCGCGGTGGTATTGATATGCCGAAAGTCATATTTGGAGCGCTGGGTTCTTCCATCATATTCTTTCTCCTGTCCAACTTTGGGGTTTGGGCCTCCACCGGTGCTTATCCGGTCAATTTCGGTGGTTTAATCACTTGCTATACCGCGGGACTTCCCTTCCTGATCAACCAGGTGATGGGCGATCTTTTTTACAGTCTTATTCTCTTCGGAGTTGCTTTGCATGTATTTATGCTCAAGCCGAAACGGCATCTGGCATAGAGCATAGGGCAAAGAGCATAGAGCAGGTCGAAGCGCAGATTAGATCCCGCAGTGATGCGAAGCCACTAAGCGGGAGGGCAGAGGGGCATATCGTAGCGCAGTGAATATCCCGCAGTGTTGCGAAGCCACTAGGCGGGAGAGCAAAGGAATCAGGAGATAGGAATCAGGAGGCAGGAACTCAACTGACCACTCACTATTCACAACTCACAACTCACAACTCACGACTGACGTCTCACGTCTGACGTCTCACGATCAAAGTCCAATCAACCTTTCCTGGGTATCCACTTCACTTCCTCCACACCTTCCCTGGCGCCAAGCCAACGGGCAAGGACAAAGAAAAAATCAGATAGTCGGTTGAGATAAAGAATGATGATGGGTTCGACATCGGAAGAACGGGAAAGAGTGACACAGCGCCTTTCAGCTCTACGACATACTGTTCTGGCAAGGTGGGCGGCACTTACGGAAGAACTACCTCCCGGCATGATGAAATGTTTAAGCTCAGGAAGTGTTTCCTGCATTTTATCTATGGAAACTTCAATCAATTTGACATCCTCATCGAGGAGGTCCGGAGTGATCATGTCTTTTCCGGGTTGACTGGCCAGATTGGCACCAACCGTAAAGAGTCGCGATTGAATAGTTTGAAGCAGTTGATCGATCTGGCGGTCCGGAATGGAGGCCATCAACAAGCCTATGACTGAATTCAATTCATCGACAGTGCCGTAGGCCTCAATTCTTATATCATCCTTAGGCAGACGGGCACCGCCGAAAAGTCCTGTAGTGCCGTCATCTCCGGTCTTGGTGTAAATTTTGGTGGCCATCTTTCAGCAGTTTATTGGGCCATTACATTTGATTCGCTTGTGGCGGTGATCACGTTATTATTGATCATATCAGACTCAACATATCCATCCCGAAGGCGCACTACCCTATGCGCATAAAGGGAAATATCGGGTTCGTGCGTCACAAGAATGATCGTGTTGCCCAATGCATGGATTTTGCCGAAGATTTCCATGATCTCCAGCGATGTTTTTGTGTCAAGATTACCAGTAGGTTCATCCGCAAGTATGATAGATGGATTATTGACCAGCGCACGGGCAATAGCTACACGTTGACGCTGTCCTCCGGAGAGTTCATTTGGCTTATGATGCATCCGATCGGTCAGGCCTACTTGTTCCAGGACATGTTCAGCAATCTCTTCACGTTTGCCGCGACCCATGCCTGCGTATACCAAAGGCAGGGCAACATTGTCCAGGGCGGAAAGGCGAGGTAAAAGATTAAACGTCTGGAAAACAAATCCGATCTCCTTATTTCTTACAGCCGCGAGCTCGGCATCACGCATTTCACTGACCAATTGGTCGTTGAGATAATATTCGCCTGATGTTGGGGTATCCAGGCAGCCCAAAATATTCATCAGGGTACTTTTACCCGATCCCGAAGGCCCCATCAGCGCGACATACTCGTTCTTCTTAATTTGGAGGGTTACGGAACGCAGGGCGTGTACTTTTTCTGTCCCCATGATATAGGTGCGGGAAAGTTCGCTGACAGAGATCATCTGTTTATTTTCTTGCATAGCTTCAAAAATAGCGGTTTTCGACCTTGAAATCGGAATTATTTGGATCATTCGGGGGTTTCAATCGCCGAAGGTTTTTATTTTACGACCAATTACCCCTGTTTAGTATACTTCAGAAATGCAAAAATCAAAATCAAACATCAAGCATATAGCGGTTGCAGGAAATATCGGTGCCGGCAAGACTACCTTATCTGCAAGGCTAGCCAGGCACTATGCCTGGGAGGTTCACTATGAGGACACAACCAACAACCCTTATCTCAGTGATTTTTATGACGATATGCACCGCTGGTCCTTCAATCTTCAGATTTATTTCCTCAACAGCCGGTACCAGCAAATCCTTCAGATCCGCAACGGGTCGCAAACCGTGATCCAGGACAGAACTATTTTCGAAGACGCCTACATTTTTGCCCCAAACCTTCATGAAATGGGACTGATGTCGCGGCGGGATTTTGAAAACTACTTTACCCTCTTCAAAAACATGAGTACGCAGATTTCCCCCCCTGATCTGCTGATTTACCTGCAAGCCAGTATTCCTACCCTGGTCAAGCATATACATAACAGGGGTAGATCCTACGAAGGCAGCATGAGCCTTGATTACCTTAAGCGGCTCAATCAGAAATATGACGAATGGATTGAAAGCTACAGGGAAGGCCCGCTGTTAATCATCAATGCCGACGATCTTGATTTTGAAAAAAGTCCGGAAGATATGGGGAGGATCATCGAATTAGTGGACAGCCAGATCCATGGCCTTTTTTAAAATCAACTCTTAGTTTTTCCCTGGTCAGCCACCGCGTGTTCCTGCGGCAATTCCTGCGTAATCGTTTGGTCCGCCGGATCACTTGAAAGGTTGGATGCATCAAGCGCGAGACACCCTGCCAGAAAGATAGCGTGCAACAAGATTGAAACCGTGATGCCCATTACATTACTTGTTTTTTCCCGATTGGTATTCATTTCCTGAAGTGGTTGAAAGTGAAGTAATTCTACACCATATGGTTGTTTGCTGTAATTTTCGCTCAGGTAAGAAACGCTCGTATTCCTCCCGATATTGCCAATTCAATTTTTCAAGTCAAATTGGACATCACCAGCTTCAAATCACATGATTAAAATTAATAATACCATAATTATGCCAAACCCCTTGCATCCATATACTGAAGTGTTAAAGAACTGCGAACAGCATCAGGCTACACTGGTCGTTGTCTCCAAGACCCGACCCATAGACCGGATCATGGAGCTATATCAATGGGGGCAGCGCGTTTTCGCGGAAAACCGGGTCCAGGAATTATTGGAAAAAGCACCGCAACTGCCTGCGGATATCGAATGGCATCTGATCGGGCATCTCCAGACCAATAAAGTAAGAAGCGTATTGCCTCATGTAAAATGTATTCAGTCCCTGGACCGAATGAGTTTGTGGGAAAAAATCAATGATGAAGCCTCAAGATTAAATCTAAGGATGGATTGCCTTTTGGAAATTAAAATTGCTACTGAAGAAACGAAACATGGTTGGAACATGCCTGATCTTGAACAAGCACTGCAGGCGGGGGCAAGAGATACATTGCAATATGTAAACATCACCGGCGTCATGGGCATGGCGAGTCTCACAGAGGATACTGAACAAGTGAGGAAAGAAATGAGGATGCTCCGGTCGCATTTTCATCATTTAAAGCAAACCTATTTTGTCGATCATCCTGAATTCACCATCATCAGTATGGGCATGTCAGGAGATTATCAGGTCGCCCTGGAAGAAGGAAGTACCATGGTCCGGGTGGGTAGCCTGGTATTCCCTTAATTTAATCAAAGATGAGAATACGTACAGGCTCCTTGGTCATATCACTGACTTGAAGAATTTATACGTTCGTTGTACCGAATCAGTACGTCCCTGATATTATTGTACATCGGCATATGCAAAGAGGGAATTTCCTTCGGATCAAACCATGCGGCATCCTGAATGCCTTCTTCCTTTTGCAGCAGCAACTGTTTAGGGGATTTCGTTTCCATCAGGTACCAGCGGGTCCGCTTGAGCGTGCGTTGTTTGCTCATCATATAACAATGGTATCCGTTGTCAAGTTTTTCGAGCATCTGGAGATCTGAAAGTCCGGTCTCTTCATACACCTCCCGCAATGCTGTTTGCGCAAGTGTCTCTCCCGGATCTTGCTTCCCTTTCGGTAAATCCCAAACCCCCCGGCGAAAAATCAGCAGCACCTTGCCGTGAGGATTCAGTACCAGGCCACCACCGGCTTTAATATAAAAGTATAGCGACCGGAAATCCCGCCACAATTGCCTCACATCATCTGCCTGAATGATGATACCATCATGATGCTTGTTGCGTTCAAGTAGCTCAATGTAATTGAACAACATCTTAGGCTTACCCCGGTACTGCGCATGAATCAGTGATCGCTCGAAGGCCGTTTCATCTTCAAGATCAGAAGTTTGGGTCAGAATCAAAGGGCTCTCGTTAATGTATATTTTATACCTTTGCATCAACGCTACGTAGTCACAAATGTTTAATAATCAAATACTTGCATCCCATCTATTAGAAACCGGTGCTGTTCGCATCCAGCCTGATTCACCATTTACATGGGCATCAGGAATGCGTTCACCCATATATTGTGACAACCGGGTCTTGTTATCCTACCCGGATATCAGAACCGGCATCATCGATTTCATGGTGAAGGTGATAAAAGATTTTGAATTCTTCGATACTGTGGCCGGAGTAGCGACCGCAGGCATACCTGCAGGAGCCTTATTAGCTGATCGGTTGAAGCTTCCTTTTGCTTATATCAGGTCCAAGCCAAAAGAACATGGCAGACAAAACCTGATAGAAGGTCACATACGACAAGGGGCAAAAGTCCTTGTCATTGAAGATCTTATTTCTACGGGCATGAGTAGTCTGCAGGCCGTGGATGCAGTGAAAGCGATCCCGGCAGATGTAGTTGGTGTTTTAGCTATTTTCCAATATGGCTTACCTAAAGCTACCAAGGCTTTTGCGGATGCACATTGCCCTTTCATAACCCTGACCGATTTTAGTACTGTGATTCAGGTTGCCGCAGAGAAAAAACTAATTCAATCCCATCATCTTGATTTCCTGTCCGGTTGGGCCACTGATCCGCAAGCCTGGTCAGAAAATTATATTCATTCAAACGCTTAAAACCCATTTGTGCTGTGATCGATAAAAAATCAAAGAAGTTCCTGAAAGCGTACCTCAGCAATGCCAGTCCTACCGGTCATGAAACAAAAGGCCAGGAACTATGGCTCGATTATATATCTCCATATGTGGATGAATGGCACACGGACGTTTATGGTACGGCCTACGCCATTATCAACCCCGGAAAGAAATATCGTGTGGCGATTGAAAGCCATGCGGATGAAATCTCCTGGTACGTAAATTATATTTCTGAGAAAGGCAATATACATGTAATCCGAAACGGAGGCTCGGATCAAACCATTGCTGCCAGCCGCAGGGTCAACATTCACACATCAAAAGGCATAGTCAGAGGCGTTTTTGGTTGGCCGGCCATCCATGTGCGTAAAGGCAAGGATGCTAACCTGGCGCCTACCCTGGACAATATTTTTATTGATGTGGGCGCTAAGGATAAAAAAGAAGTAGAGGAAATGGGAATTCACGTGGGATGCGTGATTACCTATGATGATGAATATGAAGAAATCAATAAGAGATGTTTTATCGGGAGAGCTTTAGATAATCGACTGGGCGGATATTGCATCGCTGAAGTAGCGAGGAAGTTGCATGAAGAAAAAATTAAACTCCCCTACTCCTTGTATCTGGTCAATTCTGTTCAGGAGGAAGTCGGACTGCATGGCGCTCAAATGATCGCGCAGACGATCAAACCAGATGCAGCTATCGTGGTGGATGTCACACATGATACGAGTACCCCGCTGATTGATGCCAAACAGGAAGGCGATGTCAGGCTTGGACTTGGCCCCGCGCTGACGTATGCACCTTCGGTTCACCGCAAATTGCTGGACTTGATTGTAGACACTGCGGCAACGGGCAATATTCCGTTCCAGCGGGTGGCTTCATCCAGGAGTACCGGTACGGACACAGATGCATTTGCTTATGCCAATGGAGGCATTCCATCCGCGTTGATTTCGATTCCATTGAGATATATGCATACGACTGTTGAGATGGCCAATTTTGAAGATATCAACCATTTGATCAACCTGATGGCCTCATCATTGCAAAACATAAAATCAGGCCATAACTTTAAATACTTTGATCGGTAAGCGAATAAGAGATGTTGTCAATCTCCTGCTGTATGGCGGAGGATTTATTGGTCTCTGCGCGGCATGCCTCACCGCATTTACCTTCGAATTGACGGGTACCGTCCAAAAACACCTTGGATACATTTATCTGATAGGAGCCGCCACGGCCAGTTTATACTCGCTCCATAAAGTGATCGGATTGCAACGCACGCTGCACCTATCTTCGTCCGGACGTTATGCCACGATTCGTATCTATCAATTTCACATCAGGGTATACACCGTCATTTGGCTGATACTTGCTTGTTGGTTGCTACTGCCACTACTAACCCTGGAATTCATTTATTGGCTGCTTCCAGGCGGATTAATCGCACTCTTGTACGTACTACCTGTTTTTCCGGAACGTAAACGATTACGAGACTATGGATGGGGCAAAATAATACTGCTGGGTTGGTCATGGTCATGGCTCACCTGTATCATTCCCATGGGCTACTTTTTAAAAACATCTCCCTTGCTATTGGGGATCCTTGGTACTCAGCAGATGATTTTTGTAATGCTGCTGGGCATTGCGTTTGAAATCAGAGACATCCAGGTGGATAAATCTTTGGGTCTGGAGACGCTTCCTGAAAAAGTCGGTAAAAAGAAAACAAAATTAATAGCCATCATCCTGATCATGGTCGCCTCCTTCCTCAGTCTGCTGGCTGCCTTTCATTATTTTAATGTGGCTTATGGCTTATCGATGACCCTGGCTTGTATACTTTCCTATCCCTTGATCCTCAAGAGTTACACCATAGACGATGATTACTATTTTACAGGATTAGTGGATGGTATGATGATTGTCATCGTTTGGATTTTCCTGGCACTAAATACGTTGTTACTTTGATGATTAAACCCACTACCTGAATCAGACAAGCGATTTCATCCACAAAGACAATTTAAAATATGCCAGGCAGAAAAAATTATAGTACCGGTGCGGTTTGGGAGCCTATCGTAGGATACTCAAGAGCAGTTCGTGTTGGAGATGTCATTGAAGTATCCGGCACTTGTGCTGTTGGTCTTGATGGACAGGTGGTAGGAATCAATGATCCTTATATGCAGACCAAACGCTGTCTTGAAATCATTGCAGATGCACTTCGGGCACTTGACGCAAGTATGACGGATGTCGTGCGTACCCGAATGTATGTCAAAGATATTTCAACCTGGGAATCCGTTGGAAAAGCACATGGGGAAGCCTTTGGCAATATCCGGCCGGCAACGACCATGGTAGAAGTATCAAAATTGATTTCACCTGAATACCTTGTTGAAATCGAAGTCACGGCTATCATCCAATCCTGAACGAATGGGCAAGTATAAAGTCAAGGAAATGTACTATACCCTCCAGGGGGAAGGGGCCCAGGCAGGTCGTCCGGCGGTTTTTCTCAGGTTTACAGGTTGTAACCTCTGGAGTGGCCGCGAAGAGGATCGGGCTGATGCCATTTGCAAATTTTGTGATACTGAGTTTGTGGGCATGGACGGCAACCTCGGGGGAAAATACGATGCGGTACAATTGGCCGACGCAGTATATAACTTATGGCCCCCACATCAGACGAACCGTTATGTAGTGTGTACAGGAGGAGAACCTTTGCTCCAACTGGATGTAGATTTAATTCAAGCATTGCATGATAAAGGTTTTGAAGTTGGTATCGAAACCAATGGAACAATACTTCCTCCTCCGGGAATCGATTGGATCTGTGTAAGTCCAAAAGCAAATACGGAAGTGGTTTTACAAAAAGGCAATGAACTTAAACTGGTCGTCAGACAAGAAGGTATTGAACCCCGGCAATTTGAATCCTGGAATTTTGATCACTTTTATCTTCAACCTATGGATGGGCCCTATCTTGACATCTTTACAAAATGGGCAATAGATTATTGCCTGCACCATCCGCAATGGAAGCTTAGCATTCAAACCCATAAGATATTAGGGATGCGTTAAGAATCGATGGCCATTCAGGCCCTTAGATGAAATGGACCATTGCTGCCAGATCGCTTACTTAACGACAGTAACATCGCCAAGGATTACTTTTTCTTCTCCGGATTGATTTTTCCAAACCAGCTTGTAAACATATACTCCGGTCTGGACTTGTTTTCCTTTTGAAGTTCCATCCCACCTTAACGGATAATTTCCAATCTGCTGATAGATTAATCCGCCCCAACGGTCATAGATCTCCAGGGATAAAAGCTGTTGTTCATCAAAATTAGTGGATACGATAAGCGCATCATTAATCTGATCGCCATTAGGAGAAAACACGTTAGGCACGTAAATATTCTCCTCTTCAAAAACAGTAACCAGTAATTGATCACTATAAATGCATCCTGATGTATCCGTCACCGTTACTTCCAGCAATGAAGTTATTTCCGGACCAAACCAAAATGGCTCAAGATCAATATTTGTATTGGCTGGAGTCCAGGTAATGATATCCGGAATAAAGCCACTGTAGTCTGGGTCAATCCAGGTGCTGTCCCCTAGCCGTATGACTACATCCGGCCCCAACTCAAGCGATCCCGGAACGGCAGGATTGACTACAATCGGGCTGACCAGTTCACAATCATTGAGATCAAAAACAGAAAGAGAATGTTGGCCGGCATCAATGTTCTGAAAAACATAGGGATACTGTGAAGGCATAACTACCGCCTCATCATCCAGCATCAACAGGTATGGACTCATACCGCCTGAGATGGATTCAACGATAATCTGTCCATCGGATTTACCGGGACAAGAAGGAGAAACGACAGATATCAAAATCTCCTGAGGTCCTAAAAACTCAGCATAAAAGGTGTCACGCTCCTCACAACCAGCCATGTCCCTGACGATCCAGATATACATTCCTGGCTCATACAATGGTAATGTTGGTTGCATCTTTGTACCTGAAGGAGTGATCCATGTGGAGAAAGGAAGCCCTTGCGCTCCTGTGATGATGGGTATGAGCACAAACGTATCTCCCGGACAAAACCGAATCGTATCGGCGATATCCTCAATCATCAGCGTACAGTTACAATCCGGAGCACTGACAGGAAAGGTCCACTGACAAATACCTGAAGCTCCGGATGCGGTAATGATGACATCCTGCCCTACGGGTACTGAATCGATGTTGAACTCGCCAACGCCGAGTATAATCACTTTTCCAAAGTCAGCGGAGATATTTGCAGCATCAGTCTCCAGCACAATCTCATAATAAGTCTGAGCGGCATCGCAGATGACATCCTGGACCACAAACAATGGTGGTGCTTCGATGTCCAAACCTATTCGGGCCGATGCCGGACAACCGGGTACTGAATCAGTTAAAACATAAGTGAGTTCATACGATCCTCCGGCTGCATTTGTTGTAGTCATCGTACTTCCTGTGATCACCGGCCAAATGCCAGCGGGTCCCATGCTAATGGCCCATGCTCCCGGAGCCGCATCTATGATCTGGTCATCCAAATCAGCTGTTGCACCCTGGCATAAGAAAACCGGGCCCGCATCAAGCATCACCGCCGGACATGCACAATCTTCAACAACAACTGTGAACACATACATACTGTCTGTGCATGGAGCCACAGCAGTTTGTGTTGTATAAATCAATCTGTATTCACCCGCAGCCACGCCGTCAAAGTCCACTTGCGCAGGATCTGTCAGATCAACCATACTACCATCCGCATCTGTCCAAAAACCTGTTCCATCCCCCTCAACAATATACCCTGTGAGATTGATGACCGAGCCACTATCGGGATGATTACACAAGGTGTCGGTGAGTACGCTGAAGGTGGTCGAAGGAGGAGTAACCAAAAAAAGTGGTATAGTATCTCGCTGTGTCGGGCAAAATCCAAAGGTATCCATTGTGGATACTGTGATTTCTACAAAAGCTGAAGCAACGTCATTCGCTGAAGGTGTATAGGTTGTTATTTCAGATGTGGGGTTTGCAAAAATGCCTGAACCCGAAGTGGACCACAAAACACCCGTAGCAGTGCCTTCTGCCAAAGCACTCACATTGATCATTGATGTACCGCAAGTGGCTGTATCCCCCGTAACAGATAGTGTGATGACCTCCTGGATAAAAAGAGATAACTCTGCACTATCCGGACAGGCCGGTAATGGAGCGGCATCAAGTGTAAACCTCACCACATACGTTCCGGGATCACAACCATTTATAGTTAGTATCGAGCCTGTGATCGTTGCTGGATTTACCCCGGGAGGCGTTTGAATCACCTGCCAGGTTCCGGGACCTCCGGACATCAAAAATGGATCAAGAGGCAAAATGGGCTGGCTGTTGCAAATGCCGCCTGGCACGTTTTGAACAATCAGCAAGGGACAATCACATTCCCTGACATTGACTTCTATACCATAAGTGACGTTTGCGCAAGGCGAAACGGCGGTTGCCGTAGTATATTCAAAATGATACCACCCTTCTGCCACACCATCAAAATTTACAGCTGATGGATTTGAAAAATCTAAGGCAAGACCTGATGTATTATTCCAGGTACCCGTTTGATCCCCTCCGATAATCAATGCATTAAAATCCAGCACGGACCCAAATCCAAATGCGTTGCAAATCACGGCGGAATCAGTCGAAAAGATTGTAAATGGGGGTGAATTGAAAAACAGCGTGGCGGTATCACTTTGTGTGCCGCAAACTGTATCCAAAACGTTGAGTACAATGTATAAACCTGCGGATACGGAATCAACAGCACCGGGTGTATAGACTGTATTTAATGATGCCGGATTTGAAAAAATTCCATCCCCGGATGATACCCATTCCAACGCATAACCAGAAGCGGGTACTACCGTTCCTGAAAGCATTACGCTTTGGGGACCGCAAAATGCCTGATCCTGACCTACGGAAGCGGTCACCGGACTCTCCACCAAAATATTCTCACTCGAAGTGGGTGGGCATCCAACCTCCGGAGCGGATAGCGTATAGGTAACCGTATAAATACCCGGGTCAGCATTTGAAGTGGTAAAGATGGAGCCACTCAAAAATGCCGGATTAAGTCCAGGAGGGCTTGAAGTTATCGCCCAACTTCCCGCACCACCTTCAACAAGCAACGAAGTCAGGTCTAACATTCCACTTGCCGAGCATAATGCATCTGCAGGAGGAACAGTTGTGAATGGCGGACAATCACACATGATAACATCTACCGGCAAATTGTACGTGGTCTGTCCGCATTCCGGATGGACACTCGTCACGGTCACGGATAGGATGACAAATTGATTGGCTATATCCATGGACCCTGGCGTATAGTTTACTTCCTGATCGCTGACGACAACAAGCACTCCATCTCCAGCTGTGGACCAAACCACAGTAGTATAATCGCCGGACAAACCAATGTGAATGGTCACATTATCATCGCTGCATACTTCAATGTTACTGGGTACATCTACATCAGGAGCTTCAAGAAAATTTACCTGTAGTTCTGCCGGTGCAGGTACGCAAGGACCATTATCATCCAGTGCATAAAAAAGTACTACGCTTCCTGTCGCAAGGTCAAGCACCCCTGGTATATAAAAAGTACTTTCAGCATTTGCATTATCAAAATCACCATCCCCGCTTGTTGACCATGTGCCGGAAACCGCAGGTCCGGAGATCATGGCATTCACGTTGACGATATCATTGCTGCATACCGTCTGTGTCGGACCCAAATCAATGGACCAGGATGGCTCTATCGTCAGTACCATAGTTGAGGTAGCTGGTATGCATGTTCCATTCGGATCGGTGGCTGATAGCGTGAGGATCACTTGTCCGTTGAGTATATCCTGTGCACCCGGGATATACATTGGATTCAGGATATTGGGATTACTAAATGTGCCATCTCCGTCTGTTGTCCAGACTGAACTTGTGGCGGAGCCACCGACACTGCCGGAGAGCATTGCAGATTGACCCTCACAGATTACCTGGTCATTTCCGGCGTTTGCTGATGGGGCACCAATGAATGTTAATGTCACTGAATTCGGATCCACTTCAACAGGACATCCTGCAGATGTAGACAAGGAAACAATTTCTACGGTGGCTGATATCCCAATGGCGAGGATCGGAACATTTAATATGCCGGTAGCCGGATCAAAGGATGGAAAAAATCCCTCCAGGCAAACGGATAATGCATACCCATTAGAGATCTCAACATCTTCGATTTCAAATGGAGGAAAGACAGAGGCCGTCACTAAAAGATCAGCGATATATGGAGTCCCATTTCCATCAATGGTAAAAATGATCTCGGTAGGATCTTCAGGGCAGTTTCCTTCACATACTTCTCCACCGCCCGACAGGGCAACTTCTCCGCACTCGACTCCAAAGCCATACCAGGGGGTGGTGATCAATGCACATCCGGAAGGTGGAGGGGGATTCACAATCCCTACAATGTAGGTAGCCTCGCCCGCATAATTTTCACAGAAATCCGCAGGAACTGTCCACACGTAATCTTCAACCAGAATTCCATCTGTTGTAAACTCTGGAATATTCAGGACAGGCACTACATCGAGGTAGGCTCCTGACCCAGTATTCGCCCATGCCCATCCATCTACAGAATTGGTAGGGGGCATATAATCCAACTCGAAAGAAAATTGGCAACTTGCGCCTGTAATGTCTACCATTACGGGACACGATGCACAGGGATCATTATTATCAAAGTAGCCGCCGGTACATGAACTTGTGCCATCGTAAGCAATAATGTAAACCGGAAGCCCGGAGGCACACAGGTTGTCAATATTGATAGGAATATTATTGGTCGTACTACTTTGAATCACCAGGATTGCATTTTCCGGAACAGGTCCCGGGGGCAAGGCAGTACCGCAACTAAAATTGGCAGCGTTGCCTGCAACATAACCATCCCATTCAAAAGAACCGGGGCCCAGATTGGAAACGAGAATATCACTGGTATTAAACCCGCCTGAACCCGTCCACATCACGATAAATTCATCACACTGATCACCCGATCCACCCGCCTGGGTATTATCCGGATTGACCATGATATAAAGTATCTCGGGTTCGTTTTGACAGGGGTCACCCACCACTGGAGACGAACCGATCAATTCGCCATCTCCAACATATGGGTTTTGGGTACCTATGGTGACATACCAATCAACCGTACTGCCAATGTCGAGGTTTGCTCCAGTAGCGATAATGGTGTACATGCCACCCTCACATCTGGGAGTAAACTGATCAATCACTTCGGAGGTGGGTATATCCGGACACTGAGCCAAGCCCGTAGGTGCAGTCCAGCACCAGGCCAAAAAGGATATCAGAGGAATTATTACTTGCCTGATGTTCATGCAGGAACAAAGGTACGCATAGGCTACTGCAGCGACAATTCTTTGGAGTCATTAATTTTATAGCCTACCATGAGGGCTGGGCAAGTAATTTCTCAACCTATGATCTATTCGGACCTGAATTCATAGACCAGTGGACCAATTGTACGTTCACCTTTTATGTCCGGAATTGGTGGGCCAATGGAATAGAGTTCAATGGCCATTTTACCTTCAACGTTTTTAAATGCAAACATATCCCGGTTGCCTTTATCATCTGCTAATGTGATGATTCTGGAAGGAGGTGAGGTCTCCTCCAGACAGTCTCCGGCGTAACAAATCTCGTAACCGAGATATGGCTTAAGTCCGTTCAATTGGCCATTACTGAGTATAGTCAGCTTGTGGGGAGATAGTTCTCCATTTTTAAACAGGGCGTATTCACCGGCCACGAGGCAATCATTAAGCACTTCTTCAAACTTCAGTTCATCACCATTCATCTGTACGCGTTTAAAAACCGACCCTGTATCCAATTTGGTCCAGGCCGTATCGACCAGAAGAAGTGTACTGTCATTGATGACCTTTAATTCCATATCACCATACAGTGTGGCTTTACCTAATCTAAAACTACATCCTTCATTTGTTGAAGTCAGGCGAAGTGCAAAACGTTCAAACCCGTTATATACTTCGACGGTCGTACTATCCTTAAAATCCATCTGCACACAAAAATGAGGTATATCGGCTGGCACAAGATTCGGACATTGATCCAGTATGGTCGTATTTATAAACGTACCGGCAGGTGTTGAACAAGTAGAGGATGTCCCTGCGCTTTGGCAAGAAAACAGCATACTTAACAAAACGGCGCCCATCATCATGGGATATGTCCTAAACATAGAATTTATCATTTCGAAAAGGTTTTAAAATTCTCCAATTCCTCCCTGGAATAAACGTTGAATGTGCGCTTGACTAACGAAACAATCGTAGTGGCAATTATGGCTCCCAGAAACGCCAGGAAAACATCCTTCTGCGCATCCCAGATATCTCCCTGGGTGCCAAGATAAGCTGCGCCCTGTTCGGGAAACAACAAATCTGCCACTGCCCATTCTATCAGCTCATAAAAGGCGCTGATAGAAAGCGTGATCTCGATGGGAAGCAACCAGGCCACCCATCGCGGATACCTGAGCCATTTCAGAAACAACTCACGCATCGGATAGGCCAGTAAAAAACCAAAACTGAAATGGACGATCCGATCATAATGATTGCGACTCCAGCTAAACTGTTCCTGTAGCCAGAACCCCAGCGGATTCTCTGCATAGGTATATTTTGATCCGTAGATATGGAGACATAAATAAACAAAGATCAACAGGTATGTCAAATCACTGAACTGATGCTTTCGGTAAGAAATCACCAGGAATCCTAAAAACAGAAACACGAGCAGGTTCTCCAGGAACCAATTCGCTACGTCTGTGGTGCCAACAAACGTGCTGATCCATAGGATAGTGAACAACAAAATAAAGGACCACAACCAGTAATTATTACGCAGTGGTGTCCTGGTCTCGGTGATGGCAATGGTAAATGGCATGGATAAGGTGTAGCGGTTGGTTGATTTATTTCATCAAGGCATTGCAAGCATGCAGCCAGACGTAAAAGTACCTCTAAGATTTTTCACAAGGCCCTTTCGTGTACTTGTGAATTCCGGCACATTCCGCTGCACAGGGATTGCTATATGTTTTCTGATTACATCCGCAGACCGGATTATACTCCATGGTGCAAACACAATCCTCAACAGGTTGCTCTACACACTTTTTAGAAGTACATCCCTGAGGTAAGGTGAGTACAAAAACCAAGCTGAACATTCGGGCTAATGAAACAATCCCTGGGTACATTGGCGGCTGATTTCAATTCAGTCCAAAAGGTACCAAAATTCACCCTAAATGCAATCCCTTTGTCCTGATTCCTTAGAATTTTTCAGCCAACCATCGTTTTGTCCGCCAACCCACGAGATACATTGCAGGTAATACCACGAGGGTCACGAACGTCGCAAAGCCAAGACCGAATATAATCGTCCAACTCAACGGTCCCCAAAATGCGACACTATCGCCTCCCAGGTATATTTTAGGATTACCCGTAGAGAACAGACTCACAAAGTCGATATTAAAACCAATGGCGAGCGGGAACAAACCCAGCATCGCAGCGGTGGCAGTGAGTAATACCGGTGTCATTCTGATACGACCTGCTTCAATGATAGCCTCACCCACAGCCATGCCATCTTGTCTCAACTTATCCGTAAACTCGACGAGCAGAATTCCATTTCTTACTACAATACCAGCCAGCGCTACTATACCGACACCCATCATAATCACGGACAGATCCATATCAAACAATGCCATTCCAAGCAAAACACCAATGACAGAGAATACCACCTCGGTCATGATGATCATGGTCTTGCCGAAGGAATTGAATTGTGTCACCAGGATTATAATGATGATGAATATGGAAATCACCAATGAACGACCGAGGAAGTTAATGGCATCCATCATTTCTGCATCCTCACCGGCAAAACCAATTACAACTCCATCCTGCTGCGGGAAGTTGGCAACGGCAGCCTTCACGGCATTAATGACCTCTGTCTGCCGGGGTTGATATTCTGCGGTAATATTTGAGGACAAAGTGACAATGCGCTCCAGATCCTTTCTCCTGACACCGCCAAACGTATTGGTGTACTTGACATCCGCTAATGCGGCCATGGGAATAGATCGGAGTCGACCTGAATTCATGTCTCTATAGGTGATATTGAGATTCTCAACGGCATTAATATTGGTTCGCTGATCCTCCTTCAACCGGATCATCACTGGGATCTCATCTTCACCATCTCTGAATTTAGTAGCTTCTCGGCCAAGAATAGCCGTACGGAATTCTGAGCCGATCTGTGCGGTCATGATCCCTTCCCTGTTTGCTCTGTCCCGGTCAATCATAATGCTGATCTCCGGCTTACTTACGATAAGATCGCTGCGCAATTCCTCCACACCGGGAATCGCCAGGGAATCCAGATAACGCTGAAGACGTTTTGAGGCTACGATGAGTTCTTCAAACTCATCACCGATAATCTCAACAGAAACGGGCTTTGGTGTGGGTGGTCCGCCCTGCTCCTGATCCACTACGATCTCCGCACCGGGAATTATTCCATGCATAGCTTTTCTGATCTTATCCATGTATTCCTTAGTACTCACTCCATCGCGCTTTCCATATTCCACAAAGGCCACACCTACTTTGCCTTTATTGGAGGTTGCGGCACGATCAAATTGGTCCTCAGATGCGCCTAGCGCCACATTGGAAATGACCGATTCAACGATTGGATTATTTTCTCCCAGCGTTTCAACTACTTTATTTTCAAGAACACTTGTCAATGAATCAGTAACGTTTACATCCGTACCTACCGGCAACGTCATGTAGACGTATATAAAATTAGGATCCGCTTTCGGAAAAAGGACAATGTTAGATTGTCTCGTCATGGTGATCCCGCAAGAAGCAAATAACAAGATGGTCATACCTGTGAGCACGGTCCATGGACGATTTAACGCCCAGGTCAAAAACGATGCATACCTGTTTTGAATGGAAGGCCATCCTTTCTCCTGGAACCACTTGATGCCATTGGAAATCACGTACTTATACAGTACACCGAAGAGAATACAGAAGACTACAAAATTACCCATGCCGATATTACCGGACAGATAGAAGGAAATCGTTGTCAATCCAATCAGCACGACGCCAAAAATCATTCTCTTCTTACGTTTCGCAGGATCCATGACTTTACCTTCCCTGGCCGCATTGCCCATAAACGCCACGGCAAATACAGGATTAATAACATAAGCCACCAGCAGGGAGGCGGTCAGCGTGATGATCACCGTAACCGGCAGGTAGTGCATGAATTTTCCAAAAATTCCACCCCAAAACACGAGCGGGAAGAATGGAGCCAGCGTCGTGGCCGTGCCGGATAATACCGGAAGAAAAACTTCTCCAGCCGCCTTCTTCGCAGCTTGCACTATGGTGAGGTTCGGTTCATCATGATATATGCGGTGCGTATTCTCAATCACCACAATGGCATCATCTACCACAATCCCCAGCGCAAGGAGAAAGGCAAAGAGAACGATAAAATTGAGTGTAAATCCTATGCCCGGCAAAAGCATGAAGGCAATACACATAGACAGCGGCACGGACAATGCCACGAATATGGCATCCGTCAACCCCATGAAAAACATCAGGATCACGGTCACGAGGATGAATCCGATGACAATTGTATTAATCAAATCATGCAACGTCACCCGTGTGGCACGGCTCTGGTCTCCGGTAATGGTGATCTCTAGATTTTCAGGAAACTCATTGGCTTTGAGTTCATCCACGATCACCTTGATTTTATCTGAGGCTTCAATCAGGTTTTCACCCGTACGTTTGATCACGTTGAGGGAGATCACGTTCTTCTTGTTCAGCCGGCTAAAACTCTCCTGGTCCGCATGGCCCATGCGCACATCAGCAATGTCCTTCAAAAAAAGCATGGCGCCGGATTGTGAAGGAATCACCAGATTCTTGATCTGTTCAACATCCTTGAAATCTCCGCGAATGGAAACAGATCTGGTCATGCCCCCGATATCTACATTTCCTGCAGAAATCGTCATGTTTTCATACGCCAGTGAATTCTCAATATCCTTAAACGTCAGACTTGCGGCAGCGAGCTTGTATTTATCTACATCCACCTGAACTTCCTTATCCAGTGCTCCAATCATATCCACGCGGGTGATCTCCCGCAGTTCTTCCACTTTATCCTGCACCTTATCCGCAAAATCCTTCAATCGATCGAGGCTAAAATCACCTGCGATATTGATATTCATAATAGGAATCTCAGAAATATCAAACTCCGTGATCGTAGGGTCATCCAGGAGGTCCGTAGGCAAATCACGTTTCGCTTTGTCCACGCCATCTTTGACCTTTTGCTTGCACTGGGCTACATCAAGATCCGTATTGAACTCGACGATAATATTGGAAAAATCCTGAACGGAAGAAGACGTGATCTTTTTTACCCCGCTCAATCCCTTTAACTGCTTTTCAATTGGTTTGGTTACCAATTGTTCCATATCCAACGGCGATGCTCCCGGATAAATCGTGGTCACGAAAATCTGCGGCACAGTGACATCCGGAAACTGCTCCTTTGGTACGGACATATAAGCCAGTATACCTGAGAGCGTGATAAGGATGGTGATGATAAATATGGTCGTCCTGTTGTCAATGGACCAGGAGGTAAGTTTAAACTCTTTCATAAAACGGGAACAAGCTTGGCGTGAAGGCTGATTACACTAAACAACTGCTTTTATTCTTGCACTAGAAGACGACGGTTTCACCCGGGTTGACATCCTGAAATCCTGTAGAGATGATGAAGTCACCTGCGTTTAATCCGTTGACGATTTCCACGTATCCATTGTAGTTTTGACCTTGACTCACAGGGGTCTTTTTCACTACGGCCTTCTGGCCATCACCCGTTTTCTCCGCGATCAGCACATATTCGCCTCCAGCATCTGTCTGAATGTAATTGACAGGTATGGTAATGGCCTTTGGGTTTTCATAATCCACGATCTTCATTACTGCAATCATATTGGCATGATAATCACCTGTGCCCAACTTGCATTCTACAAGGAAGGTCCGATTGACGGGATTGATACTCTTGCTTACGTATGAAATTTTAGTCACAATCTCTTTATCTAAATCAGGGAAATGTACTTTGACCACATCCCCTTGCTTCACTTTTGCGGCATAGGCTTCCGTTACAGAACCAACAATCTTAAGATCGCTGAGATTGATAATATTGCAGAGCGGAACGCCCGGAGAAATGGCCTGTCCCTGCTTCAACATCACCATGTCTACCGTTCCAGATGTTGGGGCATAGATTTTTGTCATTCCCCAGTTTTCCTTCAGTGTGGCCAGCGCGCGTTCAAGCGACTCTTTGTTGTTCTTGGCCTGAATGTATTGTACTTCAGAACCAATATTCTGATCCCACAATGATTTTTGTCTTTCGTATAGGTCAGAAGCTACGGCCAGACTCCCTTCCAGTTCAGCCATATTTTTCAGCATCACGGCGTCATCAATCTCTGCCAATAATTGCCCGCTCTTTACATAGTCACCGTTGTCCACATGAACCTTTTTGAGTGTTCCGGGAATCCTTGAAGTGGCCGTTATACTTTCTGATGCGTCCACCCTACCCTGCAGATCAATAAAATGATTGAATACACTTGTACTCACCTCGGTCAGTCCGACGTGTCTGAGTTTATCTTCGATCAGGCCTTGCGATTCCAGTTGTTTTTCTAATTCAGCGATCTGGGACTCGAGTTTGGCTTTCTGATCTTTAAGAGCAGCCAATTGTGCTACCGGATCCTCTGTATTGCCCTTTGACCCACAACTGGTCATGGATACAGTCAATAAAGAGACAATAACGAGCGAAAGGAAGGCAGTGAATTTCATCTTTTTCATAATCGATGTATAATGTGGATAACGTGATGTGCTTAGTTGTTTTTTCCAAGAGCCTGCTTAAAGGCAACCATAGATTTAAGGAAATCAAACCTGGCATTAACCAGGTCTCCCTGTGACTGGTACAATCCGGCCTGAGCTTGTGTAACTTCGAAGCTTGATCCCAGGCCGTTTCTGAATTTCGTTTCTGCGGAATCAAAGATGCGCTGGGCCAGGGCAAGGTTTTTTACTTTGTCCTCCATCTTTTGCTTTGTGCTGTGGTAATCCTTGCGCGCCGTTTCCAACTGCAAATCATAGGTCTGCGTCAAAAGTCGTTTTTGCTCTTCGACTTTCATGGACTGGATGATGGATCGCTCTTCCTTGGCACGGTAATAACCTCCATTTGAAATGGGCATGGCTAATTGTACGCCTATCATACTTGAAGGAATCCAGTACAAGCGGTCATTTCCCTGGAAAGATGGATTATAGGATCCAAAGAAGGACAACTTAGGCCACCAGAATTTATGCAGCGCATCGGTTTGAATATTATTGAGATCAAGCGCTTTGAGTACAGCAACATAATCGGGACGGTTCATATAGTCTATTTGTTCCTCCGGATCAATGTCACCATATCTTGTCATGAGCACATCCACATCATCCTTCAAGGTAATGGAGTCGCTGACAGGCATATTCATGGTATACTTCAGCACATCCGTCAATTTCTCTTGTTGACGAATTAAGGCATCACGATCTGTTTTAAAGGAGGCCAGCAAATATTCCAGACGATCTACATCCAGCTGTTCTACAAATCCTGCTTTATAATTGGCTTTGGTTTCACCTACCAGTTTCTCCTGGGTGGCAATGTTCTTATCCAAAATGCGAACGGCTTCAGCCACAATCAGTGCCGGGATGTAAGCGTCCGTTACTTTATTGCGCAGTTTTTCCACCACGCCATTAAACTGGATATCCACATAATCCTTATACATCTTTGCCGCTTTAATGGTGGCGATGTATTGATTGTCAAAGATGATTTGGTTGAGCGTAAGCGCGCCGCTGAAATTATTGGTCAGCGTAAACTGGATCTTCTGTCCCGGATCTCCGAAACCCAAGGCTTCTGCGGGCAAAGCTGGAGGCTGTATGAAATGGTTGAAATCTACTCCGAGATTAATTTGCGGATAGGCAATGGCTGAGTTTTCCTTGACCTGCCATTGGGCATCCTTCTTATTCAGTTCGGCAATCCGTATATCCACGTGATTGGCCATGGCATAAGCCACACAGTCATTGAGACTCATTTCTCCCTGACTCCGCAATGCCAGGGTTATAAACAGGAAAAACAGAATGGATGTGATTCGCTGTATCATATCAGGATAATTTCTTCTTTAAATAAATCAATCCCTCCGCGGACAAAATGCCATGAAGGTTGTGCATCATAAACTCTTTAAACAGGGTGACCTTAGATATGAGTTCGTCCGGAAAAAACTCCTCGTCAAACAACATGAAAGCGGTAGCGAGATGCAAACGGGCTATAATATCCACATCAAAATCATCGCGGTAGAGCCCTTCTTCCCGGCCACGAACCAGATTATCTCTGACCACTTTGTACACAAAATCGAATTGAAATTTTTGTACCAGTTCCCAGGCATCCTTATGGTACTTCCGCAGGTCATTGACCACATTGGTTTTGATCTGGGTCAATTCCTGCGAATTTCTGTCCATGATCAGAAAAATCTCTTCAATAGCATTGGGCGTGGCTGAAATGGTCTGGAGGCAAGTGCTCTTCTCCCGTGATATGTGGTGCTCGAGGACCTTTTTAACCAAAGCGTCCTTACTCTCGACGTGTTGATAAAGTGTTTTCTTGGAAATGCCAAGATCAGCGGCCACATCGTCCATAGTGACACTCTTGACGCCAAAACGGAGAAAAAGTTTCTCCACACGGTCAATCCACTGGGTATCCTGAGCTGAATTATTGGTCATTGAGGGAGTAAACATAAGAAACTTTCAATGGTTCAAAAGTTTTTTGAAACCAATCTCCCGATATTAAAATATTTTAATATTAATAAATTGTGTTTTACAAAATTATATTCTGTATTTGCATCTTTACAGAGGAGGTTTTTGTCGCATTTTCTTGATTTCGCCTCTAATCATTTTTTCTTTCATCCGTTCTTCTTTCGACGATACAGATGGCCGGGTAGGTATCCGCTTTTTGACTGGCGTTAAAGCCTTGATGAGGCGCTGGTGAAGCATCTCTGTCACGATTGATTTATTCAGGATTTGAGACCTTTCCTTTTGCGATACAAAAGACAAATACCCCTCGTCATTAATCCTGGCGGCCAACTTTTCCAGTACCACTTCCTTTTCAACCTCACTAAGTCCTTTGGAGGTTGCCACATGCCAGATGACTTCGACCCTGGTCTCTGTTTTGTTGACATGCTGACCTCCGGCACCGGAACTCCGACTGGTCCGGAACATCAACTCTGTCTCTATAATATCCCAATTCAAATCTAGCCAGGTATTACCTCAGGCAAGATCGGGTTTCTTCCTGGTTGATTTTATGGCCGCGTGGATATGTTTATCATGAAGCCTCACTTCATTACCACTGGAGGGTCTAGCGGTGGCAACGCGTTTAGGTTTTGCCTTAAAAATCTCAGTCAACATATCCTGCAGTCGTTCGGTCACATATTTCTTATTCGCTGATTGAGACCGGTCCCTGCTGGCCGTGAGCTGTAATATCCCTTTCTTGCTGATGATATGATCAAACTTATCAAGCGCAAGGGCCTTTTCTTCTGCTGATAGTCCTTTGGAACCGGGAACATCAAATTGAAGTCTCACCTTGGTTTCCATCTTGTAGATATGGATATCACCGGTACCTGTCGGACGGCTGTAGGAAAATTTGAGCTCCTTAGCTACTACATTCCAGTTCATGATGTCAATGATTTGGTGTATAAAAAATGAATCATAACAAAAGTAAAGGCAAATGACAGGAAAGGCAAGGATGCCGGTGAGATTGACCACTGATTATGTACACTATCCCATATGATATTCATCATTCTTTACCAAATAGGTCCATCCTGAAGTCCTTTATCTAAATGATATGAAAAAACACCGTATCTTAAATCGGCGTTCAGCTTAGTAAAGTTGAATGGTTATTTGAAAAGAAGTGTATCTCCTAACCTAAATCAATAAGCGATGATTTCCGTTAAACAATTGCTGGCCGGAAAAAGGAATTCCCGTATGCTGGCCCTCACCCCAAACCATATGGTTTTTGAAGCCCTGGAATTGATGGCAAAAGAAAATATCGGGGCCGTCATGATCCTGGAGGGTGATCGTCTAGCGGGGATATTTTCGGAAAGAGACTATGCGCGGAAAGGGATCATCCAGGGCCGCAAAGCAAAATCAACACCGGTGACAGAAGTGATGACATCCTCCGTTTATACCGTTACCCCTGAAATGAGCATGGATGATTGTATGCAATTGTTCAGTGATAAACGAATCAGGCACCTGCCTGTCATCGAAAATGGTAAGGTGATCGGAATGTTGAGCATTGGCGATATTGTCAACGCGATCATCTCTGAACAAAAAGAACATATTGATTTCCTGGAAAGGTATATCTCCAGTTAATCCCGTTCATATCAGATCGAACAAACTCGTCTGCGGCTTCCTTGCCTTTTCAAAAAGCGAAGTGTTGTAGGTAAAAGTCTGTGCATGTGGCAAGTGCCTGCGCATGGCCAATTGAAATTGAGCGGCAATGATCTCTGCATATTTGCCCTCTCCTTTCATTCGTATACCGGTGCGGCTGTCATTCAGATTACCGCCATGCAAATCCATGATCCGGTTGAGCACGCGGTTGGCTTTATCCTTGTATTTTTTTCTGACCCAATCTGTAAAAATCGGGCCCACATCACCATTGAGCCGGACCACAATGTATCCCGCATTTTTAGCTCCCGCCTGGGCCACCGCGCCCATGAGGTCCATCATTTCATGATCATTGAGTCCGGGAATCACAGGAGCCATCATCGCATGCACATGAATACCAGCATCCGACAAACGACCTATCACTTCGAGACGACGTTGCACAGAGGCAGTTCGAGGCTCGAGTTGTCTTCTCAGCGCTTCATCCAGGGTGTTGATGGATATCGCCACACTGACCAGATTTTTCTCCGCAAGCCTCGAGAGTATATCAAGATCACGCAGGATCAAAGCACTCTTGGTAATGACCCCCACAGGATGTTGAAACCGCTCGAATACTTCCAGCAATTGTCTTGTCAGTTTGAATTTTGCTTCCGCAGGTTGATAGCAATCGGTATTGCCTGAAAGCATCACCGGGGCTGGTATCCACCCTGGTGAAGTCAGTTTTTTTGTCAAGAGCTTTGGGGCCTCATGTTTGATCAGGATCTTACTTTCAAAATCCACGCCTGCACTATATCCCCAGTAAGGATGTGTGTTCCTGGCATAGCAATACACGCATCCATGCTCGCAACCCTGGTAGGGATTAAGTGAATACTCAAGTCCGATATCCTGACTCTCCACCTTATTTATGATGGTTTTTGGATGGGTGTCAAGAAATTCTGTCTTTACCTCCTCTGGCGGACGCGAAAAGGTAAGGTCCGGATGCCTGGTAGATTTAAGCCTTGAAAAGGGGTTATCCGGATTGATTTGAGCGCCTCTGCCTCTCATAATAATGCTATTTGACTGCAATATAAGCATTGTTTGACGTATTTTACGTCATGCTCTAAAAAAATATTTTACCAACCTCTTTCCCCCGTTTTTCCGTCTTTTAACTAAATACCCTGATTAGGCGTTTATTTTTGTACCTATTGATGCTCAGGCAGCGAAAGCCTGAAAACAGTATCATTTCTTTAGCAAAACTGTATAACCCTATTGCAGGAACAGGAACTGATCCGAAGGTGCTGTGCAAATGACAGAAGTGCTCAACGGGAGCTATATGATCGTTTTGCCCCTTTGTTGCTGGCCATATGCAGAAGGTATACCGGGCAGCAGCATGCGGAAGATGTCATGCAGGACAGTTTTATCAGGATTTTCCAATATCTGGCGCAGTACAGGCAAGAAGGCTCCTTTGAAGGTTGGATTCGTCGCGTATGTGTCAACACCTGTATCCGGCATATTGAAAACAGTAAAAGAAAACCAGTCGACTATTTCGGCGATGATCTGCCGGATTCCCCGGTACAACCTGATGTCATCAGCCAAATGAGCGCGAATGAGCTGCTCAACCTGATCGACAGAATTCCTGATGGTTATAAGACAGTTTTCAACCTCAACGTGATTGAGGGATTTCAACATAAAGAGATCGCCCAAATGCTCGGCATCGAAGAGAGCAGTTCACGGTCTCAATTGACTAAAGCAAGAAAATACATCCAGCGTTTCCTGGAGACTACGCATAAAGTAGTGTTATGAAAGAGAACAATATTTTTAAAGACAAACTGTACAACCACACTATGCCCGTGAGGGATGGCTTGTGGGATGCCATTGAGGCACAGTTACCCCCGAAAAAGGAGCAGCGCATTTTCCCGGTCTTCTGGTTTATCCTCTTTGCTTCTACCCTCCTCGGCGGTGCATTGATGCTTGGCCTCTTCAATCAGCAAGCATCCATAGAGACAACAGGTCTGCCTGCCAATGGCAACAATAAGACAACAATGTCCGATCCTTCCGCTTCAACAACACTATACGGCAATAACAATACAGCCTCTGACGAAAGCATGGCCTCAGCCAGCACGGCAACAATGACAAACCCAAATCAATCATCTTCTTCAACAGCACTAACTTCAGAAACTTCAACATCGAATACTACTTCCAAAGCCATTGAGCCTAATTCAAAGAACAACTCCTCATCTAACAATACGACTGCCTATCCAGCCCGTTCAAAAAGAAGCAAATCAACTCCTGTTGCGGCAAGCAAATCCTCAAATCAGAGCGAGCTTTCGAATATAAATACTCCTTTGAATCAACCCCTTTTGTTTCCTGCTGATGCCCTGCAAACGCAAGCCATCAGAAATGATTACACCACAGCGCTCATCCCCATGCAGGATGTTTCACTTGAAGGCACATCAGATCTGTTCGTCATTCATCCCGCTGTCAAACCAGATCCCAATTGCTACAAATTCACCAGCAACGGCGGTCAGATCGTTTACTCTATTGACGGTTTTATCGGCCCCGGTATTAGCCCAAAATCATATACCTCCAATGCAGATGAGGGTTCTGTTTATATCACCGCACGCGAAGCCACAGAGTCCAATCAATATGCATGGTCGGCTGGTGCACGATTTAATATTCATCATCGCAGCGGCCTGACCGGAAGAATCGGTTTGAGTTATACCCAGGCCGGTGATGTATTTGATTATACAGACTCCATGGCCACTCAGTCCACCACAAGGATTGATTCCTTTTTTGCGGCTGACGGAACCTTCCTTTATGCGGAGACCAGTCAGGTCCTGATTCTCGGCACACTGATTAAGAAAATCCACAACACCTACAGATACCTTGATATTCCGCTCATCATTGGATATGAAATGCCGATGGGCCGGTCCAATCTGATGTTTAACATCGGACCTGTACTCAATCTCAAGAGTTCTCATGAAGGCCAAATCCTGGATCCAATGCTCCATCCCCGTCCGATCACAGATGGCGAACCCGGAGCTATTGATGTGTACAAGACAAGTCTAGGTATGAGCCTTTATATCGGGGCCGGGGTGCTCTTTCCGATCAGCGATGCCTTATCCGGCCTGGTCGAACCCAGCTTCATGTACCGACTCAACCCGGTTACTGTAGATAATTACCCTATCAGCGAACACAGACACTATGCAGGCCTGAATATCGGTCTGCGCTATCACATAAAATAATCCCAATACCAACAGGCAGCGAAATCATGAGAAAACGTCTCTTCAACATAAATAACAGAGTAATGGGCAGGAATTTTATTGCGCTTGGATTGGTCATCACCATGATGTCGTGTGGCAAGGACATCGACCAGTTTATTCCGAGAGCAACATTGGATCAGCCCGGAGATATCCAGCGGCTGACCGATAGACTGCAAACCGACATGGCAGGAGATATTGTAACTACTGTCTCCTGCCCATGTTCGGGCGACAAGGCTTTTAAAATTGACGAGGACGTGGTCCTGGTCGTGCCTCCGGATTTTGTTGACCTCAACACCTATCCCTGTACTCAGGGTGAATTTACCCTGCAGGTCACGGTATGTGATACCAAAGGAGAAATTCTGGTTTCCGGCCTTCCTACCATTTCAGAAGGCAAGTTGCTGGAATCCCGCATCGAAATGGACATCAAGGTGCTGGATGGCTCCAGCCCGGTCACACTGGCTCATGGAAAACAACTGCGCCTGCTCGTGCAGGACCCTGATCCCCGCGATCGTATGGAACTCTTCTATGGCGAGGATGGGGAATGGATACAGGCAGACGGAGATATCAATACCTGGGATAATGTTTTCAACAGTGAATGGTGGATCAACGTAGGTAGTGATACCGCTCAGGAAATCATCACCGGGTTTGGCTATGAATGTTTGTCAGATAGTCTTGATTGGATCAATGTGGATGTTTTCTACGAAATTCCCAAAGATCAGCGTACCACTGTATGCCTCACCTTACCTGAAGAATTTACGAACACCAATACTTCGGTATTCATGGTCTTTGACAACTACAATAGCGTCCTTGAGATGAAAGGAGATCCTGAAGTCAAACAGTTTTGTGAACCATACGGAGCTACACCAATTGGCTTTAATGTCACCTTTGTGGTCCTGTCAGAAATGGGTGAAGATGACTATAGGTTCGTTTCCAAATCCGCCTCGATCACTCCAAATCATACCGAAGCCCTGACACCGAGAAATACTCCCTATGAGGAAATCAGGAAATACCTGAATACCCTATAAGATTTACATCCTTTTTTCGCCAACAACGAAAGCCCCGCCTTTATGCAGGGCTTTTTTTATTTAAAGCCTTATTGGAAAAATTGAGCTAAGGAATTAAAGCGCCTCTGCTTTCATTTGCGCAGACTTCTGTGCCTTCTTGCGATCTTCTTCATCCAGCAGCGTTTTACGCATCCGGATAAAGTTGGGCGTCACCTCAATACACTCATCCTGCTGAATGTACTCCATGCATTCCTCCAGGGTCATTTGACGCTTTGGCGCAATGTTAGTGGCAGCATCACTACCGCTGGCACGCATGTTGGTGAGTTTCTTTCCTTCCGTAATATTGACGACGATGTCACCAGGACGATTGTTTTCACCAATGATCATTCCCCTATAAACTTCCTCTCCCGGATCAATAAAGAAAAATCCACGGTCCTGAAGTTTGTCAATGGAATATCCTGTAGCAGTGCCTGGATCTTTTGCAAGTAATACACCGTTGGTACGGGCAGGTATGGCGCCCTTCCATGGTTTGTAAGCAATAAACCGATGGCTCATCACAGCTTCACCAGCCGTCTGGGTCAACATGGTAGAACGAAGCCCGATCAATCCACGGGATGGAATTTCGAATTCAAGGTGCTGATACTCCCCTTTGGACTCCATGACGTGTAACTCACCTTTGCGACGGGTCACCAGGTCTATAGCTCTTGAGGCATAGTCCCCGGGTACATCGATCACCAGATTCTCATAAGGTTCACACTTGGCCCCATCAATATTCTTGACCAGTACCTGTGGCTGACCTACTGTCAACTCATACCCTTCCCTGCGCATAGTCTCCACGAGGATACCCAAGTGAAGAATACCGCGACCATACACCAGGAAACTATCCGCGCTGTCAGTCTCTTCGACCTTCATCGCGAGGTTCTTTTCTGTTTCTTTCAATAAACGGTCACGCAGATGTCTTGAGGTCACAAACTTTCCGTCCTTTCCATAGAAGGGAGAGTTGTTGATCCCAAACGTCATGCTCATCGTTGGCTCATCCACCGCGATAAACGGCAACCCTTCAGGCGCTTCATAATCGGCAATGGTTTCGCCAATTTTGAAATCCTCCAATCCGACGACAGCACAAAGGTCTCCGGCAGATACTTCCTGAACCTTTTTACGCCACATGCCTTCAAAGATGTACAATTCCTTGACGCGGCTCCGTTTGATCTGGCCATCGGCCTGAACGATACTTACCGCTTGATTCTCGCGAATAACTCCGCGATTTACTTTTCCAATGGCAATTCTGCCCTGGTACGAGGAATAATCAAGGGATGTAATTTGCATTTGCAATGTGCCTTCATGGGCTATAGGAGGTGGCACCAGTTTAATGATGCCATCAAGCAAAGGCGTAATATCATCACACGGCTCAAGGCTGTCATTAAACCAGCCTTGTTTGCCGGAACCATAGTAGGTGCTGAAGTCCAACTGCTCTTCTGAGGCATCCAGGCTAAAAAACAAATCGAATACGTCATTATGGATATCCATCGGCCGGCAATTGGGTTTGTCGACCTTGTTGATGACCACGATAGGCTTAAGATGTAATTGGAGTGCCTTCTGCAACACGAAGCGGGTCTGGGGCATAGGGCCCTCAAACGCATCTACGAGGAGGACAACTCCGTCCGCCATACGCAATACGCGCTCAACCTCACCGCCGAAATCTGAGTGACCTGGAGTATCAATCACGTTGATCCGGACACCTTTATAGTTGACGGCGGCATTCTTGGAGAAAATGGTAATTCCGCGCTCCCGCTCCAGATCATTGGAGTCCATGATCAGCTCTCCGGTCTCCTGATGGTCCTTGAAAACCTTGGTGGCCTGGAGGATTTTATCTACAAGGGTGGTCTTTCCATGATCGACGTGGGCGATAATGGCGATGTTTCTGATATTTTCGTTGATCTGTGACATTCGAAGCGGCTTGGTGACGCAAAAGCGGGTGCAAAGGTACTGAGATAATCTCAAAACCCCGCATTTCGTTCCAAATGAGGCGTTAACAGATCATAAAATAAAAAGGGGCAGCACCGCCGCCCCTTTATTTTATTGGAAGAGAATCAGTTTCCACCGGTCATGGCAGGCTTCCTTGGAGAAGCGGCCAAAGGCGTAATTGACCTCAAGTTGGAGCTGAGCGGAAGCCGCATGCGTTTTTACAGATGGATCCTTCAACGGTTCCACCACGATGGGGTGATTTGCTTCCTTCCCCTGTTCATTGACCATATCATCAAACGCCCAGGCCAGGCGGATACCCAGATTTACCGTCAATAATTCGGAACCCATCAGATAGGAACCAAAACCAAATACGGCGGAGGTGTAACTGTCGCTGAAATCACTGGTCACATCACTCATTCCCGGAATACCGACCGTGGTAAGTTCCACTGACTTCAAATTGCTAAACTTAGCTCCCATTTCAATGTACGCACCGTTGCCAGAGTATCGGAATAACCCGAGAATATCATTTGTCTTCCACTGATAGGAATTATACACATCACTGTTGTACTCAAAATCCTGGTTACCTGTAGCGCCCATATATTCAAGCGACAATCCTACGTGATATCCGTAATTAAACCCAAGACGACCTCCAAAACCTCCGCCGGTCGTAATCTTATGCTTGTAATTGGAGTCATCATAGACATTCTGATCACTCATACCCGTAGGACCCCAGGTGCCCTTGACCCCTGCATCAAACCACCATTGGCTGTTACCGGCTATGGCGAACGTCATCAAGAAAAAAGTGGTAAGTAAATACTTCATATTTGTGAGTTTATAGATTTCAAAACAGATAGAGCCTAATTCATGCCCCTTCGCTTCATTTCAGCGACAATAAATCCAAGTTCGCGGCTCATCTCTCCTCTTACGGCTGAATTTTCCCTTGCACGACGGATGAGATAAGGCAGCACATCCCGAACAGGGCCATAAGGCACGTATTTGGCCACATTATATCCTGCCCTCGCTAGGTTGTAGGTGATATGGTCACTCATGCCGAGCAATTGACAGAAATTAAGATGCTGATGATTGCGTGGCAGTTGTTTTTCGGCAATCAACTCGGCTTGCAATAGATTGCTCTGCTGATTGTGCGATGCGTTGCATAAAGCAATTTCAAGGTAATGGTCGACACAATACCTTACTGCATCATCGTAATCTCTGTCCGTATCCGCCTTCGTCTCTTGTATGGGCGAAGGATAACCCATCGTTCGGGCACGTTCCCGCTCTTTTTCCATGTAAGCGCCTCTGACCAATTTGGCTCCAAGAATATAGCCTTTTGACCTGGCCTCCTGATGATCTTGTTTCAGGCTGGCTAATTTATCCTTCCTGTACAATTGATATGTATGATAGACGACTACCTTCTCTTTGTTGTATCGCTCCATCAATGTTTTCACCAGGTCATCTATAGTATCCTGTATCCAGGTTTCCTCCGCATCAAAAAATACCGCTACCCCATTCTCCCATGCCGCATGACTGAGTTTATCTACTCTGGCCTGAACACGCGCATAGGCCTCAAGATCTTCCTTAGATTTCAATTGCCCGGTCTGCCATCTTTCGAGAATATCTTTGGAGGCAAGGGCCGTTATTTTACTGGAAATCACAGGTACACCCGGATTGGATGAAGCGTATTTAATGGCTCTGAGGTTTTCCGCGAGCGTGCGGTCAAAGTCTTCTTCCTTAGACTTTCCTTCAGCCCCATAATCAAGGACCGTCAGGACATTAAGCTTGTATAAATGCTCAATCATGCCGGTCGAATCCTCCAAACTGATACCGCCACAGAACTGCTTAAAAATGGTGGCCCTGACGATCGGGTTAAAGATGTTGATTTTGGCATCATGCAACCAAAGTCCAACCGACCCGCCTACATTGACTAGCCAGGACTTATTCATCAAGCCAAATAACCACGAGGTACGGCGGAGTGCTCCGTTTGATTTATGTGAAAAAGCGATCTCGGTATTGCTAAAGTCAACTACAGGTTTGGTAGCGACGGACGAATGTTCAGAACTTCCCATAAGATTTCCATATTGACCAGGCATGCTCTGCCTGCGTGTGGAGCATTTGAAGTCCGTTTTTAGTTAACGCACCCCTTTGCTCGCTGCGCCGCAAAAATAAGCTATTGGTTGGATTGTAGACCAGGTCATATACCCAATGATCGGGAGTCAGGAATTGATATGGAATCCCGGGACACTCCGCTTCCTCCGGATACATACCCACAGGTGTTGTATTAATGATAAGACGATGTGATGCTATGATATCCTGATCAAGTTGGGCATACCTTAAATTTCCTTTTCCTGAACGAGATACGGTTTGAACCTCCAGACCAAGCTGATGCAACGCATATATAACAGCTCTTGAAGAACCTCCTGTGCCAAGTACAAGTGCAGTCTCCGGCAGTGGTTTGTGACCAAACCAATTTGTCAATGACTCCTTAAAGCCGGTCACGTCTGTATTAAAACCCTTCCAGGAGAAGTCACCTGTTCTAACCAACGTATTGACTGCACCTATTTCAAATGCGGTACGATCGATGTCGTTAAGGTAGCTGATCACCGCAGTCTTGTAAGGTATCGTCACATTGAGCCCGAAATAATCTCCGCGAAGTACACTTTGAAGATAATGCTCTTCCAGGATGGGGATGAGCTCGTATGAAAAATCAGCATACCCCAATGCATTGAATTTGGCCGCGAAATAGGTCGGAGAAAAGGAATGACTCAAGGGATAACCAATCAGACCAAACTTCATAACGCCCGCTTTGAGCCAACAAAATTACGAACTGCGTTCATGGCGTTTAAAACTATTTCTTCAAGGCAGTCTGAAGAGCACCCCTGCTTTGGCATTGAACCCGTATGTCGGATAGTTTACCCACCGCTCTCTCTTATTGCTCAATAAATTGTTTACTTCTCCGAAGAGCCCAATCGCAGACGTGATATAGAAATCTCCATGCAAGCTGAGGTCAATCAAGGGATCAAGCGTTGTCTCAGTACCGCCGGTGGTCAGATATGGTAGTCCATTTTCTGCATTAACTATAAATGCCACATGAAACACATCCCCGTCACCCGCATAGGATATTTGACCATTCAATCCAAAAGCAGGCCGATGCCACGGCTTGGCTTCATGGTCAAGGGAAAAGAACCGCTGGAAGACCTGAGCACGCACAAATACTTGTTGGATAACTTCCATCCGGATCATGGCTTCAAGCCCAAACCAGGACCCGTCATCATAGACAGGAAGAAACTGTTCCTCAATATCCTCGTCCTGCAAAAAGAAAGCCATGCCTGTGAAGCGGGAATAGTTTCCTTTCAATTCAAATAATGTGTTTCCGGTTCCGCCCTGAATCCCGGCATAAATCCGTCGTGTGACCTGATTATTGAGGCTGTCCAGTCTTGTTGAAATGTAGGGATTGTATGTGGATAGTGTCCGGAAGTTGTTTTTCTCCACAAGCCCTACCCAGCCTGCATTGATTTTCAACCCTTTTGATCCAATGGGATAGGAAAATTGAATATCCGGCAGGAATTCATTCCCGATATTGCTCAATAACACACTCGCACCTATGTGTGTGTTGAGTGCGCCAAAACTGTATCCGGCATATGGGGATAACAGCACGTTATTGACGGCATACGTTTCACTGTGTGTAAGCGAGGAGAGATCCGCAACGAGTTTGACACCGACAGGGAATCGATCATTGGAAAAACGTGTATTGATGTCTCCGCCTGCTCTAAATCCTCTCTCACGGGAACCAAGATCATCTTTATCATTGAGGACATTTAAAAATGCATGATAATTCAAACTGGTCTCGGGGCTGTATTCCTTCCCGATGGAAAATCCGACATTCTGGCGGGTGTATTTTCGTTTAAGCGATTCTTCGTTCGCGGGTATTGGATCTGCGCCGTAGAAGTATACGGTTTCCAATTTACTGTCCACATATCCTTTCACCCATGTGTGTTCACTGAGTTTATACGCTGCATTCACACGCCCGTGAGTGGTTGAAAATTGCTGCAGCGGAATTTTCTTATTGTTGGCGCTCAGGTGTCGAAGGTCTATGCCCCATTGAAAATTTTCCTGTTTGACATTATCATAGGACAATTGCCCCAAAAAGGAATTAGGATTTCCATAACCTGCCTTTGCAAAGAACGGATAATATTGTGGGCGTTTTTCAGATTGAATGGCCAAAGGTTTTAGTTCAGGCACTTCATACTCAATGGTAGGTGAAGGTGCCAGCAATTTGTATTCATACGTTCTGACCGTAGTGTCAATCAGGACAGGCTGAGGAACGATCCTGATCTTTTGCGTTTCGGCGAGCCGCACTTCAAAATCCTTTACTACTTCAATCTTGCCGGAAGGCAATGTAGTCTGCGCTGAAGCCAAACCAGATAATAAAACGAATGTGTATGCTAAAATGGATTTCATTTTCTGCGGTTATTCATTTTTTGAAGGTTGTTGCAACTCAAGTGTGTCTCCTGTTTGTGGTTTGATCCGGCTTTGGATTTCCTCTTCTTTTTTGACGCGATCCAGTTTCTCCGTGGCTTCTTTCATGATCACTTCATCGCCCTGGAAATTTTCTGTAATGGCTTCGAGTACGGCGCGTGCATTGAGCAGGTCGCCGTTAGCCAATTGAATGTCCGAAAGCAATAACAATGATTTAGCCACCCAAAACGGATAACCTACATTTGCTTTTGCCGAAGATTCAGCAAGTCTTAGCGCAATATCATTTTCACCTTTCTGGTGATAGACGGATGCAATGATGTATCTGCATTCTGCGGCAAGTGCGGCACTGTTCAACTTAATGACCGCATTGCATGCCTGCAATGCGGTGTCGAGAGATTGCGTACGGTAGGCCGTCAACCCGGTATAATAATGAGCCCAGCTTCTGGAATCATCCGTAGCCCGGGCATGTCCTATGACCTGGTTTGAAAGATGGTAGACCTCTTGTGTGGCGTTCAACTTATAGGCACATCTCAACGCTCCCATAGTTGCTTCAAATCCCTTTTCCTCCGTCTCGGCAATAGGGATATATTTTTGATAATGTGAAAATGCCCGTGCCATGTCCTGCTGTTGGTTGTAAGCTATGAGCGCGGCTTTGTACAAGGCTGGTGCGTAATAAGCGCCGGGACCGACATCGATCACCGTCTCGTAACCGGCGAGAGCATCATCATACTTCTTAAGCAGGGAAAAACATTCCGCACGCAGATATTTGGCTTTGAGGGTGTACAATCCGTCAGGATAGGTGGCTATGTATTTCTGAAAGGACTCGGCAGCTTTATCATATTGCCCGAGGGCATAAATATTCTCTGCGGCATTATACAGGATCGTATCCTTTTGTCCGCCTGAAACAGAAAAGCCTGGAACCGTTTCAGCAAAAGCGAAATACTCATCGGGCTTTTCAAGTTCATTGACATAAATCTCCTGGATAGCCGCCATCGCTTCTCTCGATGTTTCAGGATCTGGATTATAACTATACACTTGTTTGTAATACACAAGCGCCTTCTCATGTTGACCGCTATTGTAGGAAATCAATCCAAGACGCAATAAGGCCGGCTGCAGCAATGGACTTTGCTGGCCATAGTCTTTCACGATCTGTTCATATGCCTGTATCGCTTTTGCGGATTGTCCTTCATCCTGAAATGTATTGCCAAGTTGGAAAAGGGCATCATCGGCCCATCGGGAATCAGCATCGTTTTTGACGAGGTCCTGCAATAAAGTAATCTTCTCTGTTGGTTTCTTTTGCAGTCCTTTGATGACGGCCTTCTGATAGATAGCGTAATCATGACCGGGCTGCTTTTTGGAGATGGACTGATCATAATAACCCAGGGCTTTGTCTAACTGGTTGCGTTTAAACGCACAATCTCCGGCCCGCAATAAGACATCAGGGTAAATCTGCTTTTGGATCAACGGAGATGATACCGGCAATGCAGAAAGTCCTTTTTCTGCGCGTTCAAACATATTCTGCGCCTCCGTATAATTTTCATTCTTCAGGTAGTTGTAGCCCTGGGTGTATTGGCCCATAGGAACCTGCTGATGTATCGGGAGATCCTGAGCCTTTTCCGCGGCCGCAAAAAACTGGTTAAACCATTTTATACTTTCATTATACTGTTTGGCATGATGCGCGAGTTCCCCCTTCCAGAAATATGCACGTGCTTCTATTCCTTTATCGACCGGCTGCTGAAGTGATTTATCGAGCAACAGGGCTGCGTCTGCGATCTTACCTTCCTGTATCAATTGCTCTGCTCTGTACAGGCAAACCTTCTGATAGGCTTCTTTTAAGGCCGGAGAAAGTGATTTCATGGCTTCCAAATGCTCTATCGCCAGTTGATAATCACTTGTATTGATCAATATGCCGGCCAGCGTGGTCTGTGCCTCCGTGTAGTGTGGACTGGAAGAAGGAATGGTTTGCAAGACATTAATGGCTTCGGTATCATCACCCGCTTCTGCCGAAAGTCTTCCGTAGTGAAAGGCGGATTCAACAGCCAACGAAGGCACGTCCTGCATCTGAGAGGCATTCTTAAGACTATTTCGCGCGGATACATCATCTCCGGTTTTCAAATAGCATTGTCCGAGATAGTAATTGGCATATTGGGCCTTTACACCACTTTCATTGCGGATCTGGAGTAAAACCGGAATAGCCTCTTTGTATTTTCCGGTGTGATAATAGGCCATACCTAATTGGTAAAAGTCATCTGTGCGAAGTTTGTCAGATTCTTTTTCTACATACTCCAGGTGAGGAATCGCCGCTGCGTAATCCCCTGTTTCAAAATAAGCCTGGCCTATCAACTGGCGGATTTCCGTCTTATTCAGGACCGTGGATGTATTGAGGGATTGCGTACCGTACCCAATGACTTTGGTGTACTCTTTTGTACTGAAATAAATCTGGGTAATGTAATATGGGATATAATCCTTGTAATAGGAGGATGGGGCCACTTTTTCAAAACTACGGATGGCTTCCGGATAATTCCCTTTGAAGTATTGCGTCATGCCATAGTAATAGTTCGCCGGATAATAATACTTATCCCGATTGTCCTTGCATGCGGCAAAGAGATCGGCAGCGCGGTCAAACTCTTTCTTTACAAAGAGTACATATCCAAGTTTAAAATACAAGGCTGATTGCTCCGCAGTTGGAAGCACCGATCCATCCACCATGCTCAGATACTTGATGGCATCTTCGTATTCCTTACGATTATACGCATCCTCACCGATGAGCAATAAAGCTTGCTCCGACACCGGGTCAGGTTGATGTCTTTCGGAAAAAGCAAAGATGCGGTCAAGGACCCCGGGATCATTCATCATGAGCCCTGATCTGAGGGCGTACAAATCTGCTTCTATCTGGAACGGTTCATACCTGGCTTCCTTATACACATCCCGGTACCGCTGGGCCGATCTGATACAACGGCCGTACAATCCCTCTTCATACTCCTTTATCAACTGTTGAAAATCACGGTCCGCATGCTGATACAGTACTGTTTGCTGACTTAGGCCAGTCATGGAGTAGCACAGGATTATTCCGCATAGCGTAAGCCACCGAACGTAAGCCGACTGGAATGCCATTTCAAATCTTGTTTTAATCATTGATCATCAAGCGATTAACGAAGGGCCAAAGCCTATCCAAATAATTGAGGGGCAAAAACACTTAACCCCAAAGTTATGAATAAGTTATAAATTATAATAAAAAATAATGTGAAAGCAACGCTCCACAATGGAAACGCTGGGTAAAACCAAAATATTGGATCAATGAAAGGGCCTTGAGGTGATGTCCGAATGGAAAAGGAAAGGGCCCGGTGGAATATCAGAAGGTGTAACCCAGCGAGGTGACAACCCCGTAATCATTACCTGATGCGCCGCCCGCACTCGGTTTGTTGTCAAAATTCTGATAGTAAGAAAGATTGATAAAGACATCGGTCACGATCTCGTAACGAATGTTGACATCAAGCTCAAACCTGACACGACCGGGCACTGTAAAACTTGGATATAAATCAAATCCAGTGGAGATATCGAATTTGGGAAAATGATACTGATCCCAATTAAAATAGAGTGATAAAAGTCCTTCAACGTTGATGGTAGGATCCTCTACGGTAATCAGCTTTTCTGAGTTCACCAGGATACCTGCAAGTGAATAAAGGCGCAACGGACTTGTGCGCACAATATCATAACCTGCTGCCGGACCCAATTGCAACCTTCGCGCAAGATTCAGTTGTGTATTCTCCTGCCAATCCACCTGGGTCCGGGCAAACCATTTGCCGGGAAAGTACCTGGTCAGATTCAGGCCAATATCATGATTCTTGATAATTTCATCTTCACCCTGCTCAGATAAAATACTGGTAATATCGATCCGGGTGGCTGTATTCGTGCCTCTGTACGTGGTCCAGGCGTTGAGATTATATTGAAAGACATCGATAGACTTTGTATAATTCAATCCGAGGTCAATGGAGCCATCTATCCGTTGGAAAAATCTATTGCGGATCTGGCTGATCATCACCAAATCCCAGAGTGGTTTTGGAATAGTATCATCAACAGTGACCAGGTCAATCGTGGCCGTATCCAGTGATCTGATCATTGACCCGTAATACCGATAGCCTGAAATCGTTCTGAATTCAAAGTACTTTTTGGAATTCATAGAGTTGACATCCTCCACTTCCACATAGACCGTCTTCATGGCATTCGTCTTCAGCGTGACCAATGCCGATTCTACTTTTTTTATTTCACCGGTAATCCTGTCGCCGTTGAGGAGGTAAAGCGTATCATTCTTTTGCCCGCTCCCTTTTGGTATAAGCGTACCAAAAAGAAGCAAACTCAAGAACAGCTTAATGTATCTCATATTCAACGATTCAATTTGCCAGACTTTAAGATCAGAAATTGACCTGAAAGTTACTATGCACTATATATCCTGTTGCCCCAACAGGATAGGGCAATGAAAGACCTCCGACGGGAATGCCTGTGGTGTTGATGTATTCTATGTTCCACCGCACCACATGATTCTTCCAGGGAAACCAGTTCAGGCCAATCCTGAAATCATCCGGATCCCCATACTCACCGTTGATCTTTGCATAGGTCACATACGCCTGCAGGGTTTGGTCAACGACCATTCCGGAGGCCTGAACCTGAAATCCAAAATCCTTAAACTGATTTTTCGGGAGACTTCCCACACCGCTATATGTAAAGTTATTCACCAACCGGGAATACACTTCGCCCTCCAGGGAGAAGCCTTTATATTTAAATCCTGCGTCAACAGCCAACATCTGGTAAGTGGCATTTGTGATCTGGATGCCCGGCCCAAAAAGATTTGCCTTGAAGATTGGGCTTCCATCTGAGAGTCGTATGGTGACGTTTTCAAAAGCCTCGGATGCCGGCACCCCTTGATAATCCTCATCACTTCTGGTAAAATGCGCAGCGATTCTGGTTGCGACTTTTTGATGATTTTCAAAATCACCTAAATTATCCCGCAAACCATACTCTCCGGTAGTCGGATACCAAGCCACCATTCCTGAGAGTGTATTCATGCCGAAATCCAATTGTCCTGCATCGATGCCAAGTTGACTCAGATTATTCCCGAGCATGACGCTGTACTTAAATTTTTCCAAAAAGGATCCACTAGCCCAAATACCCGTAGTATAGGAAGCCCTGAAAAATTCTTCAGCCGCTAAACGATTATCTACCGTCAGCCAAAACGGGAAGTTACCTTCTGTGGTTCGGGAGGATGGAAGCGCATTAATCCCTCCTCCGAGTGTGAAGGCCTTATGAAATTCATATTGAAGGTTTCCGGCCACTACGACTTGTGATACCTGACCCTGGGCAGTATTGTTGGTCCATACATAAAACAAATAGCGCAACCTGGGATCCATCAACCATCCGTTAAACTGGATATTGACTTTATTGATTTGAATATCCTGGCGGGCGTCTATGGCTGTCGTATCACCGAAGGAATCAACATAATAATCTTCCAGACCGCCCTGATTAAGGTATCGCAGGTACGTATATATCCTGAAATTAAGGACACCCTTATCGGTGGTCGCCAGTCTGAACCCTGCATTAGGGCTGTATGTTCCAAACTTAGCTTCCTCCAACTTCATACTGTCTGATTGAGCTAATAGGTTTGCCTTACCGCAAATCATCAACAACAATAAGAAAACGTAAGGCATGGCTTTAGTCAGATTTACTGACCGGGAAAAAAAACAGGAGACCAGTGATGATGTCATCGATTATTGCATTGCAGTCAGGGAACTCGTTATAATCCTTGCAGTGAAACGTAATAAGGTCTACCCTACTCTTTGCGTACTCCGGATGCCGGTGTATGTTCAGGTGCTTTCTTTGGTTTTCCAACATTTGCGGCCTCCCAGGTGCGGACCTTTTTAGCCGCAGCATCATAGAGCCTTTCATAATTTCCGAGTCGTACCTTATAACTTGCGTCCGGAGTGAGTGCTTTCCAAAGCGGGTCATACATATAATACACCTGAAGGTGCTTTTCCTGCGTGGCGGGTGCGACATTATCTGTGCCAAACAGAAACCGGTCCGGGTACATATTAATGATCCGGGCGGTATTGGCTATGGCCTGTTCACTGGACATCAGATATTTAGCCACTTCATCCCACGAAATATCAAAGTTTACATGCTGTAATTCGGGATCTGCCAATATCTTTTCAAAGAATTTTGCATACTCCAGGGGGGGCTTTACAATCCTGCCCAAACCGATATGCGCCCAGGTGATGGATGCTTTAGGATGACGTTTAAACAATTGCAGCATATCCTCGGTGTAATTGGGTGTATTGGCTTTTGGAAATGGATCATCCACATCGTTGTGCAGAATGATGATCAGGCCGGTCTCTTCGCAGAAAGAGAAGATGCTATCCAGGGCCGGATCGGTGAGACTCGCCACGTCGCCGGAGATCTTGGCGGAAACAAATTCCTTGTGAATAGAGAACTCCCCGATTCCGGTAAAGACACCGGGAAATGTCTCAAGGACTCTCCGTATATGCGCGGCGGCATACATGTCTGTTGGATTAAATCCGGTGATCATGGGGTCAAAACGCGCCTGGTCGGCTTTACTCAATGACTTATAGGTCATAGCGATATACGCATCGGTAAAGGAGTAATAATATAACGGTGCGTCAGAATCCAGATAATAGGTAGGCGCAAAATCACCTGTCACCCGATGAGACCATTGCTGCTGTACCGGAATGCCAAATAAGGTGGACCGACCCACCTTATCCCCCATGATTTTCAGGTAATCTTTAATATCAATTCCCTCCTGCACATAATTGGTGAGATGAAAATGGGCATCATGGAACAGGTAACTGCTTTTAGGATCAAGGTTACTTGCCTGCTGGGCGGTTGTTTGACAACTGGAGACCAAATGGATCAGCAGAATAGTCAAAAATGGATAAATCGATTTAAGTTTCATAGTGTTTAGTTATTAGTCCAGGCAAAAGAAATATATCCACCAGTTCCTTCTTAATGGTAAGCTAAAAGCATAAGAAGTTGATTAATTTCTCCTACAGCAATATATCTGTCCCTATGGTCAGTGTAGTACCTGTCTGCCCTGAATTATATAATCCAAAAGTTCCTCCTCCGGCACTTTTGACTATATGCATTGCCTGCGCATTGATTCTCCAACTGCGTGATTTCGTCAGATAAAGATTCACGCCTCCACCGATTTCATATGGATTTCTTTCAAACTCATCAATCAGCATTGAATTCACTCCATAGATACAGACCGTTTTAGGAACAAGCATATACAAGACCTGAAAGGTGTATCCCATATCTGTAACCTTTGCCAAAGGAGAAACGGCTGGCTGCAACTGATCATCGACAGCATCAATATCAGAAAGTGTCCGGTGATAAAACTCCGTATGGATGCCAAGTCCTTTATATTTAAATCCGATATCAATGCTGGTCTGGTCAAAATCAGCCTCAACCACGGTTAAACCCTGAACAAATGCATCCTTTTCAAAAAATAAAAGCCCATCGGACATACGCACCTGCGTATTATCCGGTGATGGAGTACCTACATTATTAAAGCGGTTTTCACGGCTGTGACAATAAGAAACCCCAAATCTGGTGGCCAATTTTTCGTGATGTTCAAAATCACCATTCCCTCCTCTTGGTCCAAATTCTCCGGTAGTGGGCATCCAGGTCAGGGAACCGCTCTTAGAAAAGCGTCTTGTCAGGTTGGCGGCCTTCACGCCAAGAATACTCAGATTATTTCCCAAACCTACCGTGTACCTTAGCCTCGGGATTACTTCACCAACTGCAAAAACACCATTTGTAAATCCGCCGCGCAGAGCATCTTCAGCCATGGTCCGGTCTGTAGAGGCGAAGAATGGAAACGGACCTTGTAAACTCCTGACGCAGGCATTGGGCATGATACCCATTCCTAAAGTTAGATGTTTGTTAAACGTGTATTTGATATTTCCATATACCAGCGTTTGCTGAGTGGTGGTAACGGTCCAAACTGTAGCCATATACGTCAACTTCGGAGAGGTGAGATACCCCGTAAACCAAATCATAGCACGCTGCCAATAAATATCATTTCTGCCATCAAACTCAAGGGTTCTACCCTGGTGGTCTTGCCAGGTTGAATCTTTGGATAACTGATTTAACCATCTGGCTGAAGCATAAATACTGATGTTAAGAGAGGCAAAATCATTTTTAACCATCAAAAACCCTTTGCCTGGGGTAAACTCACCTGCAACCGTATTTTCATACGTGGTGTCATGGACCTGTGTTAATGGAGTGGCTTTAGGAACAATTGTGGTATCAATATCAGAAAACTGTGCGTTCATTTCCCCTGCGAAAATCAGCAAGAGAATCGTATATGATAAATTCTTAACGTTTAGCTTTCGAAAAAGAGGTTTAAAGTCAATCATGGGTTCTCGTTTAAAAATGGCTATAAGAATCTGATTCAAATACAAAGTGGAGATTGAAAGTAACAAAACAAGGAATAATGACCAATCAATATAGTTTTAATCAATCATTATTCCTTGTAGTGTGTCAACCAGTAAACATGTCAATAAAGATGACCTGCTTTGAAAAAATTATTTAGGCTGAATCAGGAATGGATTCACCCCTAATTTTTCAACCACGTACTTGATCACCATTTGGGCTTTGACACTATTACCTGCCGCATCCAGTGGAGGAGAAACTACGCCAATGCCGAATTTGCCCGGACATACAGCCACAATACCTCCACCTACACCGCTCTTTGCGGGAAGACCTGAATTATAATACCAAATACCGGAATCATCATACAAACCCGCAGTGGCCATGATGGGCAAGGTGTACATCACGGTTTCCTTAGACACCACTTTCTTCTTGGTCACTGGATTCACCCCTCCGTTGGCAAACGTAGCACCCATAACGGCGAGGTCTTTAGCGCTCACGTTGATCGCGCACTGCTTGGTATAGATATCCGTAGCTTGCACAGGATCGAAATACATTCTGCCATAGGCTAACAGCAGGTGAGCGATCGCCTGGTTTCTCAGATTATCTCCAGCCTCACTGATGTAGACAGGCATATTGAGGGACAGCGGTCTTCCGGCAAATTCGCTCTGCTTGTTCAGAATGCTTTTCCAAATCGCTGCAGAATCAGCACCAGCTACAAGGCTGGTGGCTGCTATCGCTCCGGGATTAACCAACGGATTGATTTCCTTTCCTCTCATGCGCTCAACAGCTACAATCGAATTGAAAACTTCGCCAGTAGCATCCACACCGATCTTATCCTGCATGGCCTGGTGACCCATTTCTTCAATCACCTGAGCAGCAACAAAGGCTTTGGATACACTCTGAATGGATACCATGGATTCGATATCGCCTTTGGTATAGACGGTTCCATCCGTGGTGACTAATGCAATTCCAAAAATCTTGGAGTCTACATTGGCGAGCTCCTTAATGTAATCAGCGTTTTTGCCCTCTTTGACATCTTTGAACTTGGTGTAAGCTTCGTCCAAAGCTGCTTTTATTTTTTCGGGAGTTAAATCCCCACCCTGGCTGAATACTATACCTGCCTGGATGAAGAGAAGAAACGCCAGCATCAATTTGAAAATCTTTGAATTCATTTTATTGAGTTTAAATGGTGATTTATTTCCTTACACAATAGATCACATGGATGTTTTACGATACCAGGCTTGTGAGAAATTGTATTTAAATGAGAATTGAAGCTTTAGAATATCGGTGGACTCAAACAAATCCGGATCTTCATTCTCCCTAGAGCCATATTGCACTTCTATCCCCATCATAGCATTAGGTGTTGGGTAATACAACAAGTTACCTATGATGTATTGTCCTTTTGCGAAGGCTTCAGGTGCAGCTGTTTCGGTATTGGTGATATCCAGACTGGAATATCCTACTGAACTTGTAAACTTATCACTCCACTTCTGATCCAGGAAAGCCACAAGTCCTAAAACAGGTAAGGCCTTACCCAAAACAGGCTGAACAGGATCCGTAAAGTTATTTTCAATACCAATATCATTGGTGGCATCGTTCATATAGTTGGCAATACCCTCGCCATACACTGCCTGAAACCGACCCACGAGTGAATTGGTAAAATTGATGTTCGAACTCAGGTTTAAACCCCATCCCAACACATTATCACTGAGGTCTCTGACAGGATCATTCCCCTGATCTTCCCAGGCAATGTTTCTTACGATACCCGCCAGTTCCACATAGCCAAAGCCTCCTGCATGACGATATTCCGCTGAAAGATCCGGAAATGAAAATTTACTGTTTACATTGGCTAATTCAGGACGTCCGACATAAATTCCCTGGTCAGCACTTGCTCCCGGTCTTTCCAGGGCAATAGTCAGCCTGGAATCTCCCTGGATAGGCATGTATCTAAACTGAATATTTCTAAAGAAGACCATGCCGCTTGGACCCCAATACTCCACGGTGTTGGGGAATACATCTATGTCCATGAAAGGACTCCAGTATTGACCGGCACCAAACTTACCCAATTCAGCATAAGCATGACGCAAACGGAGGGTTGTTTGACCTGCATCGACACCGGTACCAAACAATTCCCATTCAAACTGGGTAAACAACTTTCCCAGTGATGTTGGAAACCAGGCTTTAGTTCCAAATCTGGTCTGACGGACGCTGAAGTAAACATTGCCATCGGTACCAAACTGGTTTTCAACAATCGGCAACTTGGTCGGACGAACAACATCATACCAGGAAGGATCGATCTGGTTGAAATTATAACCGATATCGGTCATGATAAATCCATAGACTTCAAACGCCTTTTCTTCCCCATCATTTTGCGCTTTGGCGTTAAATGTAAGGCCCAAAAGGCCAACGGCAACAATTAGGTTTAATGATTTCATAAAGCAGTATTTTGATTGTAAATCAACACATTACACATTTACTTTCACCCTTTTTGGACAGCTACCTAAAGCGTGTATTCAAATTTAGATATTAAACTCCGATATTAATAATCACCTATAAATGGGATGTTCAATTCATCAGTATTTTAATGTGTTTCCAATTTTCTCTGTCCCCTGTTTCGTTTGATTATTCAACCCTCAAAATTATCCGCAGATGTACGCTCCAGCTATGATATTGATCATCTACCAAGTTGACTTAGGTTTTCCATGAAAGAAAAGGGATTTATCAAATTTGTATGTTAATTGCCACTTATTCACCTATTGCTTAACAACTTACCATTGACTTCACTGACCCTTGGACCATAATACCCGGTCTTGTTTTCAATTCCTTTTTTCACGCACTTAATCAATACAAAACATCATGAAACTATTCAAACAAACCAGCTACATGGCCGCTCTTTTACTCGGCTTCCTTTTGACTTTTACCAGTTGCAAACAAAACAGCAATGCAGCTGCGGATGCCCAAACCTCTGCAGACAGCACTGCTCAGGCTGCCTCCGCCCGTCCTGCTCATTGGAGTTACTCCGAAGAGGGCGGTGCCACCAATTGGGGAAATCTTTCCCCCGCCTATGCCCTCTGTAAAGAAGGCAAACATCAGTCACCTGTAGATATCGTCGAAACCCAGGTAAAAGGTGCAGGAACGTGGCAACTCAATTACAAATCCACAAGCCTCAACATCGCCCATACGGAGCACATGGATGACATCGTTGATAACGGCCATACTATTCAGGTCAGCGTAGATGAAGGCAGTACATTGACGTACGCGGGTAAAACCTATCATCTCAAACAATTTCACTTCCATACCCCTTCTGAACACACGATCAATGGCCAACACATGCCTATGGAAATGCACATGGTGCATCAAAGCGATGATGGCGCCCTGGCCGTTGTCGGTGTCCTGATCAAAGAAGGGAAGGAAGCGAATCCAAATTTTGCCACCATCATTTCCAATTTCCCGGCGGCGAAAGGAGAATCAAAGCATATCACAGACCAACACCTCGAACTCGATCTCCAAATGCCAAAGGATAATGCCGCTTATCATTATATCGGCTCGCTTACTACTCCACCATGCAGCGAAAATGTTCAATGGCTTGTGCTCCACGATATGCTCTCGCTTTCAAAAGACCAGATTGATGCCTTTGCCTCCCGCATTGGCCCAAACAATCGCCCGACGCAGCCACTGAATGACCGTTTCGTCAATGCCGATGACCTCACAGGAAAAGTCACACAATAAATAAACCGCTATGAAAAATTTATTTAGCTTTTACACATTGCTCCTGTTGAGCGGATGTTGGATGACCACACTGAATGCACAGGATGCTCCGGACATGCCTGCCGGATACTGGAGCATTCCCAAGACGTCATCTTATTTCAAGATCGGCGGTTATGTCAAGTTTGACCTGATCTATGACATGGATCCGATCAACTCGCCAGACTTTTTCGATGTATCCAAAATTCCTACCGATGGATCTGAAGGCACGAATGTGAATCTTAATGCCAAGGAAACAAGATTGATCCTGGATGTACGCACTCCGTTTAAAAGCAGCACCATTAAAACGTATGTGGAAGGAGACTTCTATGGTTCAGGAGGAGCATTCCGCCTAAGACATGCCTATGTGGACATTGCGGATAAGTTGCTTGCCGGTCAGTACTGGTCCAACTTTATGGATGAATCCATCATCCCACCTACACTGGACTTTGAAAAGCCTGGCGCATATGCCTTCTTGCGTGTACCTATGATCCGGTATAAACACAAGTTCTCTGAACATGCCTATTTGGGAGTAGCTCTCGAAGCACCGAGCAGCAATGCAATAGCGCCGCCCGCAGCAGGCAAGTATGAGACCGGCGCACCTGATCTCACGCTTCGGTTTAGATACACCAAACCCTGGGGACATGTGCAACTTTCCGGCTTTGGTAACATGCTCACCTATCGTTTCCAATCCGGGGAAACAGAACAAACCACGCTGTATGGTGTAAATCTCTCCGGCCAATTCAATGTTTTGAAAAAAGACAAGCTGATCTACCAGGCCCTTTACGGTCCGGGTATAGCCAGATATAGAGGCGGGATCCAGGCTGCTCCGGATGAGAACGGCGATATAGTAGCCGCAACGGATCAAGGTTTTACCGTGGGATATGAACATTACTGGAGTGATAATTGGTCCTCCTTTGCTATTTATAATTTTGGTTCGACCGATTCAACAGGTGGAGAACCTGCTTCCTCCGTAGCGGATTTGAGTTATATTGCCGTCAATCTCCTGTGGCACTTTACCCACAACGCCTTTGCCGGTATCGAATATATGCATGGAAAAAGAGTTGATCAGAGCGATGCTGATGGCACAGCAAACCGCATTCAAATGAGTGTCAGTTATACTTTTAACTAATCACATCGTTATCAGATTAAAAAGATGGTGTACGACAATGGTCATACACCATCTTTTTTAATTTTATTCCAACAGTGTAACAATAGTTACGAAGGATGAAGGGCTACAAGCCTACCTTGGTGGCATTAAATGAAACACCAGCATCACTAGCCAATTTTGGTTTGAATATCATGCGCTGGTATGTTGTCAAAACCATAAATTATGAAAACGCATTTCCAGGTGCTCTTTGTCGGTGGAGGCAATGCAGGGTTGTCTGCAGCAGCACACCTGCTGATCAAGAAACCATCCCTTTCCGTTGGCATTATCGAACCCAGTGATAAACATTACTATCAGCCTGCATGGACCCTTGTTGGTGGAGGCATCTTTGATATCAAGGACACTGAAAAGAATGAAGCCGACTTCATCCCAAAAGGGGCCACATGGATCAAGGAATATGCCCAGTCCTTTCAGCCGGATCAAAATGAAGTAACGACACGGGAAGGGCACACCTATACCTATGATTATCTCGTTGTTTGCCCCGGCATCCAACTTAACTGGAATGAAATTAAAGGCCTTCCCGAAGCATTGGGTCAAAACGGAGTCACCTCCAATTACTTGTTTAAGTACGCTCCTTACACCTTTGAGGTATTGAAAGCACTTAAAGGTGGGAGAATGATTTTCCATAGTCCAAATACGCCGGTCAAATGCGGGGGAGCTCCTCAGAAAATCATGTACCTGGCCGCAGACTACCTGCGAAAACACAACCTGCTGGATAAATCATCTGTGGAATTCTGGAGCGGGGGCACAAAGATTTTTGGGGTGCCGAAATATGAAAAAACCTTATTGAAGGTCATCGAGCGCTACAATATCAAGACGCACTTCTTCCAAAAACTTGTCGAAGTGGATGGCCCTAATAAACGAGCCAAATTCCTTGGTCTGGCTGAAGGGCATAAAAACGAAGAAACGTGGGTTGACTTTGATATGCTCCACATCACCCCGCCGCAAGGGCCGCCAGATTTCATCAAGAACAGCCCGCTGGCCAATGCAGCAGGATGGATCGATGTCGATAAGAGTACGCTTCAGCATGTTCGCTATGCAAATGTATTTTCATTAGGTGATGCTTCAAGCCTGCCGACTTCAAAGACCGGCGCTGCGATCCGTAAACAAACTCCGGTCATGGTCGCCAACCTTCTATCCCAAATGGAAAAGAAACCTTTGACGAAAGCTTATAACGGATACACCTCCTGCCCCATCGTCACCGGTTACGGAAAACTGATGCTCGCTGAGTTTGATTACAACAATCAACCCATGGAAACATTCCCATTTGATCAGAGCAAAGAACGTTGGAGCATGTTCTTCCTGAAAAAACAAATTCTGCCAAGGTTATACTGGGGCGCTATCGTTCATGGACGCATGCAGGGATAATAAACCTCTACGGAATATTTCAACCCTGATCAATGAGCAACAAGTTTAAGGGTCACTGACATATCCCGACTTGCAACCTCAACATAGTACATACCTGGTGACAAATCAGTATCCACCAACCACCGACCTTGACCATCCTGGGTTAACCCCTCCTGAAAAATGGTTTGCCCTGATGATGTATAGATCTTTACCGTAATGACCTCGAAATCAGGTGGTGCTTCAAGGTAGAAATTACCTTTAGCAGGGATGGGATAGAGACGTATTTCACTTTCCTCTGGAGGACCATGCAAGAAGACAGGAATACAAGGTTCACACATGTAGTCAAAGGTCCAAGCCATAGCTGACTCCAGGATGTTTTGAAATTCAACGAAACCACTGCATTCTCCTTTCAGTTGGTAATCCAACCAGGGCAAGAGCATAGTATCCACAATGCTTTGCTGTGTCTCCCTTGTGATGGTGGGATCAAGTGTGCATGACAATTCTCCAAACGAACAAAAAACGTTCTGTTGGGCAAACTGACAATGACTGGCCCCGGTAATGGTCACCAATGTTTTACATGAAGCTGGTAATGCATCAAACATCGGGATTTGATGCGCATCAGGAGTGGTAATACAGTCATTCGCCCCTGCAAACATCAACACAGGTACCTGGATAGCCTGACAAGCCTCAATGGCAGAAGGATTAGTTTCCGCAGCAGCAAAATTAGCAAGTGCCGTAATTTTTGAATTGTACTGCTTGGCGAGAAACGAAGACCCTCCTCCCATAGAATGCCCCATAACACAGGACGTGGTATCTACCACACCAAAAAAAGGCGAGCCGGCGGTTTCTCCTTCCTGTTGCATCGCCGATACCAGGTAGGCAAGGTCACGGGCAAATGTGGCATGATCAGGACTCAATCCGGTTTCCGTCCGGGGAAATGCCATGATATATCCATTGGGCACCAAACTGTTCCAAAAATTAGCATACGCACCCCACTCCATGACAAATCCATGACCAAAAACAATGACCGGGAATTTTACTCCCATATCATTTGCAACAGGAACTCCTTCACCATCAGAAAATGCCGGGTAATAGATCTCTGTTAAAACAGTTCTGTCTTCCCTTTCAGCATCCACAAACGTAATTTGCCTGTGTCCGAGATTATAGTGCTGAGATGTCACGCTAATGACCGGACATAACATCATGAAAAGGATGACTACTATTTTACGCATATAAAACTGTTCTATAAAACACTACCTGTACTGAATTATCATCAGGCCGGTGGGACTTTAAAGCGCCTGTAAAACTCCAGCGAACCCGGATTCCGCATGGCGTCCTTATTAAGTGTTTGATCCACATTCATGCCCATTAGAATTTTCTTCACGGGTGCTTCCATTTTCTTTCCGCTGATGGTATAAGGAATGTCTTCGACTGAAATGACGTCGTCCGGCACATGTCTTGGCGAACAATTGGTCCTCAGCGCGGTGGCGATTTTTTTTATCAATGCAGTATCCAGGATATTACCGGACCTTAATTTGACAAACAAAGGCATATAATGTCTGCCCCCCTCGAGTTCCAGATTTACAATTAAGGCATCTTCGATCTCCGTAATGGAATTCAGGACGCCGTAAATCTCCGCCGTACCAATACGCACTCCTTGTCTGTTCAATGTGGCATCAGACCTTCCGTAAATAATCACGCCATCGTGTGCCGTGATCATCACCCAATCTCCATGACGCCAAACTCCGGGTATATCTTCAAAATAACTTGCGCGATACTTTTTCTTGTCCGGATCATTCCAGAAAAAAACAGGCATCGAAGGCATTGGCTTTGTGATCACCATTTCGCCAAGCACATTCGTGACCGGTTGCAGGTGATCATCATACGCATACAATGCACATCCCAGACCGCGGGCCTGTATCTCTCCCTTAATAACAGGTCTCTCAATCACGCCACCCACAAACGCAGTACACACATCCGTCCCTCCGCTCATGGAACACAACCAGACACGGGGATGTATAGCATTATACACCCAATCAAAGGCTTCCGCTGGAAGTGGCGAGCCTGTGGATCCGATACTCCGTAATTTGCTTTGGGCATAATCATTACCGGGCTGGAGTCCTTCCTTCATACAGGCCACAATAAATGGCGCACTGGTCCCAAAATGATGAATCGGCAGTTCGGCAGCCAATGCCCACAATGATGATAAGGATGGAAATCCTGGACTTCCGTCATACAAAACAATGGTGGCGCCGTGCAATAAAGCACCGTGGAGATAATTCCACATCATCCATCCCGTGGTAGTATACCAGAAGAAACACTCACCGGCATGAACATCATTGTGAAAGGCGAGATATTTCAAATGCTCCAGGAGACAACCACCATGTGAATGCGTAATCGCCTTGGGTGCTCCGGTAGTACCTGATGAATACAATATCCATAACGGATGTTCAAAGGGAACCGCATTAAATATCAACTCGTCTTCAGCAGCATATGGTAACTCCCCGAATACAGAGCACCCACTAAAAATTTCATCGGATAGTCCACCGGTGTAGTCAATCATCAGCGTATCCTTTAAACTGGGAATGGCTTGCCGGATCTGATGAATCTCATTTGTGCGACGATGTGTTTTCCCGTTATAATAATATCCATCTGCGGCAATCAGCAACACAGGCTCAATCTGCGCAAAACGATCCACCACGCTGTTGACGCCAAAATCCTGGGAGCAACAGGACCAGATAGCGCCAATAGAAACAGCGGCTAAGAAGGCAAATGTGGCTTCGGGAATATTGGGAAGATACCCGACGATCCTGTCTCCTTGCCTGACACCATTCCGCCTATAATAGGCCTGAAACCGTGCGACTTCTTTCCACATCTCTGCTGTACTCACCGTTCGCCGCATCCCATTCTCCGCGGCAAAATGCAAGGCCGTGGTCTGTCCCTGCATACCGAGAAAAATGTGCTCCGCAAAATTAAGTGATGCGCCTTCAAACCATCTTGCCTCAGGCATCGCGTCGCCGGAAAGTACTTGAGCAGGTGGAGTATGGAACTTTACCTTAAAGAAATCGGCTATCGTGGACCAGAAATCTTCATGATACTCCACTGACCACGACCATAATTCATGGTAGGAGCTGAAATCTAGATGGAAATGGTCCCTCAACCATAAACGGTATGCAGCCAAACGTGAGTCACGGATATCCTCATTCGTCGGACTCCACAGTATATCTTTTGAATATTCCATAGTTGAATCGGAGAAGTCGCAAAATAAGTGAAATATCAAGGACAATAAAGGTTGTGCGGCCGAATCCAATGCCGGAATGTCGGAAGTACATTCCGGTTTGAAACATAAACATTATTTTTCGCCGATGATCAGGCCAATAAAACGGGTCCTTGTGGCCAACCGGGGCGAAATAGCCGCCAGAATCATGCGCACTTGCAGGCGCCTTGGAATAGAAACAGTAGCTGTCTATTCGGAAGCGGACAGGCATAGTCCTCATGTCATGATGGCGGACCATGCGGTCTGCATTGGACCTCCTCCTTCCAGGGAATCCTATCTCAATATCTCAAAGATTATACATGCGGCTCAGGAAACCGGGGCAGATGCCATTCACCCGGGATACGGTTTTCTTAGCGAAAATGATCAATTCTCCCGCGCGGTCGGAGATGCAGGAATCATTTTTATCGGTCCTTCCCCGGAAAGCATTCGGATGATGGGCAACAAACTGGAAGCTAAAAAAGCCGCAAAGGATTTTAAAATCCCGATGGTTCCGGGTACGGATACCGCGATTACCGATATGCAGGAAGCTATCGCCATCGCTAAAAAAACAGGATACCCACTGCTGATCAAAGCAGCGGCAGGCGGCGGAGGTAAGGGCATGCGCATTGTAAAAAATCCCGAAGAACTAGCCTCGCAGATCGAAAGAGCTATGAGCGAGGCACTTGCTTCCTTTGGAGATGGCGCTGTGTTCGTTGAAAAATACGTGACCTCCCCTAGACATATAGAGATCCAGGTGATGGCCGACCAAGATGGTCACTGCCTTCATCTCTTCGAAAGGGAATGCTCCATTCAGCGCCGACACCAGAAGGTCGTTGAGGAAGCACCTTCTTCCATCCTCACGGCTGAGAAACGACATCAGATGGGCCAGGACGCGATCCTGGTCGCCAGATCATGCAATTATACCGGTGCCGGCACAGTGGAGTTCCTGCTGGATGAAACGGGCAACCATTATTTCCTTGAAATGAACACACGGCTACAGGTTGAACATCCGGTGACTGAGATGATTACCGGTCTTGATCTTGTGGAAATGCAAATTCGTATCGCCGAAGGACATCCCATAGCGATGACACAGGAAGAACTGACCATACAAGGGCATGCTATAGAATTACGGGTGTATGCTGAAGATACCTCAGGTGGTTTTATACCTACCACAGGTACGCTTGAACATTATCGTCCTCCGGTCGGGGACGGAATCCGCGTGGATGATGGGTACAGGGAAGGCATGGAGATTCCGATTCATTACGACCCTATGATCGCTAAACTCATCGTGCATGCCTCGTCGCGTACGGAGGCAATTGAGAAAATGAAATTAGCGATTAAGGATTATGAAATCTATGGCGTTGACACCACCCTTGATTTTGGAGCCTTTGCCATTGACCATCCGGCATTTCGCAGCGGCCAATTTGACACGCACTTCGTAGATCACTATCTGGGTGATTTCCTGGCGAAGGAGGAAAAATCCAGCCATACGCTTGCACGATTCGCCGCATGGTTAGATGCCCGTCACAAATCAAAACTGGTGCTTCCAAAAATGGATTAAAAGGTTTATTTGACCTTTACAAAAGGGGTTTTAACCATCACGCTCCCCTTCTGGTCCATACCCACGAGGTAATACCATCCGGCAGGCAGAAAGGAAATGTCCAATGCCAGTGTATGATCACCCAACGAAACCGGCTGCTCTGCCACTGTCCAATCCATACCTAAAACACTCGTTATTTTAAAGCGGAGTTCTGCCTCCCGGTTAAAATTTGTCATCAGCATCAACTGATCGCCGGTGATATTTTGCCAGGCTGAAACTTCATAGCTATCCGGATCAGTTAAAAAATCGGCTGGATAAAATTGCGAAGTAGGAACAACCTCTTCCGGAAAATCCTGACAAGACCACCTGAATCGCATTTGTGCTCCATAGAGGAATTCATAATACCTGATGTGAATAGGATATAGCCTGCCCTGCTCCATATAGAGCGATCCCGTCTCGCGATGCACACCAGGTTCCCATTGCTGGATGATGACATTTCCATCGATCTCAACAAATACACCATCATCTGCAAAAACCGTAAACTGATACAGACCTGACCGTAAGGGCTGTAAATACCCTTTCCATACTATGCCAAAATGATCTTCAGGCAGCCCCGGATAAGGCGCCTTTAAGAGAAACTGATGATCCAATAAGGAGTCAAGCGCTGTGGCCACAGGCGTGCCTGCGAATTGAGGATTATCATAGTAGTAGGCCGTGAGACCTGTTCCGCGACCATTCCGCATACCATCAAACAGACCTGTGAACTGCTGTGGCTGTGAGGATGTTTTAATCTCACGATTATTCATCACCAGTCCATCCGCCCATTGACTGAAAAAGAAAACACTATCCCCGCGCACTTGCTTATAAGGTGCCGTGATATGTCTGCTGATCCCGCTCACGCCTTCAATCTCATATGGCGTAGTTGCAGGTGATCCATCGAGGTGGATGATCAGATGATCCGGATCAGACCCTATGGAAACATTTCCAAGTTTCGGATAAACATCAACATATGTTGAATTGCTTAGTCCTTCACTATCCCTGGCATTCATGTATATACGATACCACACTTCAGTGGATGTTTCTCCCACCGCAGGAATGATCCATTCGCCGGCAGATATCCCTGAAGTCCATGGCAAACCCGGATGCGAATGGGTGCCATGATGAAAATCAATTTTAAAACTCAGGTGCTCCGCAGTCAACAAACCATCCTCATCATCAAATGCACTGCCTTCGAAAAAGATGGTGTCTCCAGCCATGTAGGTGAGCCCGGATGGAGGTGAAACAAGACTTGGTTGCGGACGATGATTTGGCGTGACCCGTAAATATACTTTGTCAGAAAAAATGACTCCATCCCCATTGCTGATTTCGACCTGCACAGTCGTTGAATCCTGTCCGAGTGATACAGCCTCAAGCGTCAATGTATCTGACATCTCATCCAGTACATCTTCCCCATTCACCAACCACTTATAGGTCAATGGCACCGCACCTGAAGCTAATACGGAAAAGTGCGCATCTTCTCCAATAGCATGTAGCACCGATTTCGGCTGAACCGAAATAAAAGGTGCTCCGCTACCGGTATAGTTAACTTTCCAGAGTATACCTTCATTCGTTCCCGTATTATCTTCCGGAGATCCATCCCCCAGCCCTTTGCGTTCGAGATAATAAAAACTACCATCCGGTGAAACCTCTAAATCCACCACTCTGTCTCCGTCTGAAATGAATACGCCTTTATCCATCCCGGTCTCAGGATCAAGCATACGTATATCACCGGTACAATAATCACTGTAAAAGTATCGTCCGACATATTCTTCAGGGAATTGCTGGACCTGAGGCAAGTAGAAAGCTGATCCAACAATGGCGCAGTAGTTATTCACATGGCCATATTGAAATATCGGGTCCTTATATTCTGAAGGTACAACCTCAACAGTCCTTTTTCCTTCCACTTTAGGCCAACCATAGAATCCCCCCCACTCGACCTTATTCACTTCCTCATACTTCGAACCTCCAACATCATTGGTATAAATCTCTCCAGTGATGGGGTTCAATGTCATGGTAAACGGATTCCTGAATCCATACGCATAGACCAGATTCGCGCGGAGATAACCTAAATCCTTCCAGGGATTATCCGGAGCGGGATTCCCATCCGCATCTATGCGAAGTACTTTTCCATTTGTGGAACCGAGATCCTCACCCCGCCAGTTTTGTCCCCCATCTCCTGCGCTGATGTAGAGATATCCATCAAATCCAAAAACCATGTCTCCTCCATTGTGAATCTCTCCTCCAAGGGGATCTAATTCAAGGATAACCACTTCGCTACCTGGAATGGTATAATCCCCATTTGCTGTAAACCTGCTGACCCGATTATGGCCCATACCGGGCACCGCATAAAAGACATAGTAATATCCGTTCATCTCAAATTCCGGATGCAAAACCATATGGCCTAGTCCGCGTTCATTGGAATTGTCTACCTCGATCTTAAGAAACGGATCTGTCAATAACTGATCATCGCGGATAATACGGATGACACCATGTTTTTCGGTAATAAAGATGCGACCATCAGGGACTGAAACAATGGAAGTAGGGTTTAGTCCTGTAGCAACAGGTTGTCGAATAAATCCTTCAGGTATCTGAGCTAAAGAAAAATCATGAACGAGCAGGATTAAAATGAAAACACTTAGCGGTTTCAGGAAAGTATTACGAACATATACGGCTGATCTCATTCAACGACGGCTCATTAACGCTTCATCAAAGCGTCTCAAAAGAATTAATGTAAACGGGTTCTCCCCACATGAGGGTCGTGGCGACATCCGCGGGTCGGATACTGCACGAAACTTCCGCACCATCCTTTTTTAATTGGTTAGGCATATTGACTGGCAGATATTTTTTGCCATGCTGATCGATGATGCCATAAGCACCACCTTCAAATGACAAATAGACTACCTTGCCTTTGATTCTCATACGGTAAAAATACAAACTGCAACCCAAAAAACTATTCTTTTGGATAAATGTATCTCCGGGAAGAAAGGCAAATGCTCAGGAAACTTTGGAATTGGTCAAATGGTGATGCAGATGTTCCAGCATTCTTTGCTGCACCATGAGTTGTTCGGTGATGGAAACTGTATTGACTTTGGTATCCGGCAATTCAATACTGCGGGTCATTTTCACACTGGGTTTCCAGATTTCGAGAATATCCGAACCCCTCAGATGATAGCTTTCAAATTCGGGGTTTTCAGATATGCATTCGATTTCTTTATTTGCTTTCAGGTGATTGTTAATTCGTTTTACAACTATATCCTGACTGGTCACCACGATATAGATCTTACCTGACTTCAGCGCCTGTTCCCAAAACCTTGGTTCAATAAAGGAGGCAATAAGAATGTCTCCCGGCACCAGCACGGGTTCCATCGAATGGCCAGCGATCTCAAATGACCGGTATGTGCCTGATCTGAATTGTGGATCCGGCAATTGGTAGGTAGGAAGTTCCTGGAAAAAAGTAGGGTCCGATAATGATCCGGTGTAACCAGCCTGGGCAGGAACAGGAACATGCACGATGCGCTCTTCCCCTGCTTTATCCGTGATTACGGTCAGATTCTTTACCCGAAGTCCATCATCCTCAGCGGGGTTGGAAAACAAAGGGCCAAGACCGGTAAATAAATAGACGGCATTAAACTTAAATGTGTGAATGGCTTTTTCAATAAGATCCAGCGGAACTTCCCGTCTGCCTGCCACCATTTCTGATATTCCCTGCGCATGATACCCAAGGGCAAGTGCAAACTGCCGCTTCGACCTGGTTTTACCTTCCACCACCAATTGGTCGAGGCACTTTAAAAATCTTGCAGTGATGCTTAGGTTACTCATGACAACGCTGTAAATATATTAATAAAGTTAATATATATAGCATTCACCCTATTAATTTTATCCATAATACTTAATGGACATATTTTAAAGGGTCTAAATTCCCAACGTAGTCAGCCATTTACAGATTCAAATTCAACATCTAACCATTTGTTTTTTAATACATAAGTATTGCCTTATTAAAGTATCACAAGAATGCAGGACAATGAAGTCGTTGTGACCTGACCTACAATTTCTTTGGATGGCAATAACCGTCCTGCTTCAATAAAATATTCCGCCGAAATATTACGCAGTGCCTTGAACAATTGTCCGCAATTAATTGTCTGGTCAATGTATACTTTTTTGTATAAGAATAGCGACATTTGCGCCGCTAAACCTGGAGGATTCTATGAGCGACAGCATGCAAACCCTTGAGGATCACACCCAATCCGATTATAAGTACGGCTGGTCAACCGCGCTGGATACCGACACTTTTCCTAAAGGACTATCGGAAGAGACGGTCAGAAATATCAGTGCCAGGAAGAACGAACCGGAGTGGCTTCTTGATTGGAGGCTGAAAGCCTATCACCATTGGTTGACCATGTCAGAGCCAGCCTGGGCCAATATCCATTACCCTCCGATCAACTACCAGGACATCATCTACTACGCAGCACCAAAAAAGAAGCTTGGTTCCATCGAAGAGGCAGATCCTGAATTGCTGAAAATGTTTGACCGCCTGGGTGTGCCTTTGGAAGAACGTAAAGTACTCGCCGGAGTAGCAGTTGATGCTGTGGTCGATAGCGTCTCTGTCACCACGACATTTAAAAAGGAACTGGCTGATCTTGGCATTATCTTTTGCTCCTTCAGTGAAGCGGTACAGGAACACCCTGAATTAGTTAAAAAGTATCTCGGCAGCGTAGTGCCCGCCAATGACAATTTCTTTGCCGCGCTTAATTCCGCAGTTTTTAGCGATGGCTCCTTCTGTTATATACCTCCCGGAGTGCGATGCCCTATGGAATTGTCCACCTACTTCCGGATCAACGCAGCCAATACAGGCCAGTTTGAACGCACATTGATTGTCGCGGATAAAGGCAGTTATGTCAGCTATCTCGAAGGATGTACCGCGCCTATGCGGGATGAAAATCAACTCCATGCCGCAGTGGTAGAAATCGCAGCTCATGATGAAGCTTTTGTCAAATACTCCACTGTTCAAAACTGGTATCCGGGAGATAAGGAAGGCAAAGGCGGTATATATAATTTCGTGACAAAACGAGGCATCTGCTTAGGTTATAAATCAAAAATCAGTTGGACGCAGGTGGAAACCGGATCCGCCATCACATGGAAATATCCAAGTTGCATTTTAAAAGGCGATGAATCCGTAGGTGAGTTCTATAGCGTAGCCGTGACCAATAATTATCAGCAAGCGGATACCGGCACCAAGATGGTCCATATCGGCAAGAACACGAAAAGCACCATAATCTCCAAAGGCATTTCAGCAGGACACAGTCAAAATTCATACAGGGGCCAGGTCAAAATCAATAAACGCGCGGACGGGGCCCAGAATTTTTCTCAATGCGACTCCTTACTCATGGGAGACAAGTGTGGCGCACACACATTCCCCTATCTCGAAGTGGATAATCCCGGCGCACGTGTAGAACACGAAGCCACCACCTCTAAAATAGGGGAAGATCAATTGTTCTATTGCAAACAAAGAGGCCTGAGTGAAGAAGACGCGATCAATATGATCGTCAACGGATATTGTAAAGAAGTCTTCAAAGAACTTCCCATGGAGTTTGCAGTGGAAGCACAGAAATTATTGGCCATCAGTCTTGAAGGCAGTGTAGGTTAATCAAAGAAAGCGCAGCAGCAATGAAGCCATTATTAAAAATCACAGATTTACATGTTTCGGTGGAAGGCAAACCCATTTTGAATGGACTGAACCTCACCGTCAATACCGGAGAAGTGCATGCCATCATGGGCCCAAATGGTTCCGGTAAAAGCACACTGGCCAATGTCCTCGCCGGCCGCGAAGAATACACGGTAGAATCAGGAACTATTGAATATGAAGGTCAGGATCTCCTTTCTATGGACGTAGATCAACGTGCCCTTGAAGGCATCTTCCTTGCCTTCCAATATCCTGTGGAGATACCTGGAGTCAGCAACTCCAATTTTCTCAAAAGCATCATCAATGCTAAAAGAGTTCATCAGGGTTTGCCTGAATTGAATGCATTGGAAATGCTCAAATACATCCGCTCAAAAATGAGCGAGATCGAAATGGACGAATCCTTATTGAAGCGATCCCTGAATGATGGGTTCAGCGGTGGCGAAAAGAAACGCAATGAAATCCTGCAAATGTCGCTGCTGGCCCCTAAGTTGGGCATCCTGGATGAAACAGATTCCGGACTTGATATTGACGCCCTGCGAATTGTTGCTGAAGGTGTCAACAAACTGAAATCACCTGAAAGATCCTTTATCGTCGTCACACATTATCAGCGCTTACTCAACTATATCGTTCCTGATTTTGTGCATGTGCTTTCAGGAGGCAGAATCCTGATGACGGGTGACAAAACATTAGCCCTCCGTCTTGAGGCCGAAGGATATGATTGGGTGCGTGAACAAAATGCGATGCCTGCTTAAACCATTTTATTTCAGATGAACGAGCAATTGACGGTGATGGAACATGTAACCGGACTTTTCAAGGATGTTGAACAGCGACTCAACGGGACTTTGGGCAGTCAACTGCACAAACTCCAGCAAAACGCAATGGACCAGCTATCCAAAACAGGATTTCCCGACCGCAAACATGAGGATTGGAAATACACCCCCGTCCAACGACTCCTCAACCATCCATATAAAATTGCAATTCCATCTGACCATAGTTCCATTGCTAATGTCCCGTCGCTTGAATGTTATACCCTCAAGGTCATTAACGGAAAATGGATCCAGGATGATGAGTCACGACAACTTACTGCCGCAGGTATTACCATTAAATCCCTGTCAGAAACTATAGGTGATCCCAGCTTCTTTTCAACATTTCCAATGGCCAGGATGGATGGTCAGGAAAATTCGAACCAGGCGTTCCAGTTCCTGAATTTTGCTTTACAGTCAGGAGCTTTTGTGCTTGATGTTCCTAAACATACCCAACTGGACAAACCTATTGAAATCAGGATCATTCATGATGATGCTGAAGTCTCAGTCTCCAGTCCATTATATTTTATTCAGACAGGCATCGGAAGCGAAGTGACCATCTTTGAGCGCTTCGAACATTCATCAACTGATCCTGCACATGCCAATGCCAATCTGATCAATGCCGCTTGCTATGTGGCTTTGGCCCCCAATGCCAAAATGACTTTAATCCGGTTCCAGGATTTAGGCGAGAAACAAAATCTGGTATACAAACTGGCGGTACATCAAAAAAGAGACAGCCGTTTTGACTGCTTTAGTTTTGACTGGGGAGGGGCACTTGTCCGCAACAATATTGATGTTGACCTTCAGGATCAAAATACCTTTACTTCCCTGCAGGCAGGCTTTGTGGCCAAACAAAACCAATCGATGGATCACCAGACCATGATTAATCATGCAATGCCCCATTGTGAGAGCCATGAACTCTATAAAGGCATCGTTGATGATCAGGCCTCTGCCGCATTCAACGGCAAAGTAT
>CAZYHJ010000004.1:0-26705 GCA_964646645.1 uncultured Saprospiraceae bacterium
GAGACGCGAGACGTGAGACGTGAGACGTGAGACGTGAGACGTGAGACGTGAGACGCGGAGTGTGAGGAATGAGGGATGGATGCTGAAGCGCGATGTTAAGGTGAAACATGATCTATTTGTAGAGACGCGATGTTAGGGTGCAACATGATCTATTTGTAGAGACGCGACGTTAAGGTGCAACATGATCTATTTGTAGAGACGCGATTAATCGCGTCTCTACAAATAGATTGAGAAACCATTCTTAATCGCGTCTCTACAAATAGATCGGGGAATCATAATTAATCGCGTCTCTACAAATAGATCGGGAAATCATAATTAATCGCGTCTCTACAAATAGATCGGGAAATCATATTTGATCACGTCCTTACAATTCGTTTGATCAAACCGATAGTAAAAATCTGTCGATAAATTCGCGAACGCAGCCGTCGCCGCCGTTGCGTTGGAGGACGACGTCAACGATTTTGACGACGGAGACGTGGGCATCGTGAGGACACGCGGAAAATCCCACCTGTTCGAGGATCTCGATGTCATTGACATCATCGCCGATGTAGGCGACCTGGGAGGTGGTGAGATTTAATTCTTCCATCCAGCGCTGAAGCACCTCAAGTTTTGGTTCCTTGCCGGAATAGACGCGTTCGATGCCGAGCATGCGGGCGCGTTCGTCGAGGATGGTTTTGGCGCGGCTGTGGCTGATGATGCCGACGAGAATTCCTTTTTCATGCAGGAGCGTGATGCCCATGCCGTCGCGGATGTGAAATTTTTTGGATTGGACGCCATTGCCATCGATATATACACCACCATCCGTGAGCGTACCATCGACGTCGAGCACCAGCAGGCGGATATTGGCTGCTTTCTTCTTGAGGGCGGCGTCGCTCATGATTGCAGCGCTTTACGGATACGCATGACTTTATCCAGTATTCCTTCGAGCAGATCGAGTTGAAGCATCGTAGAAGCATCACTCAATGCTTTCGCAGGAGTAGGATGTGTCTCGATAAACAAACCATCAGCACCCGTTGCTGCCGCTACCAAAGCGATCGTCTCGATAAACTCAGGATTACCACCGCTGACACCTGTCATCTGATTAGGGACCTGGGTGGAATGCGTGCAATCCATCACCACAGGTACGCCATGTTTCTTTAAGCGTGGGATCACCGTAGCGTCTACGATGAGATCTTCGTACCCGAATGTAAATCCGCGTTCACACACCCACACATTTTTATTTCCGGTGGCCAGTACTTTCTCTACAGGGTATTTCATGGCCTCGGGGCTGACGAATTGTCCTTTCTTGATATTGACAATTTTTCCTGTTTCACCTGCGGCATGCAACAAAGCAGTTTGTCTGCAGAGGAAGGCCGGTATCTGGAGGACATCGACATACTCAGCAACCATGGCTGCTTCATGACTTTCATGAATATCTGTGAGTGTCTTGACGCCAAACTCCTTTCCGATATTGCGGATGATCTCCAGGGCGGCTTCATCGCCGATGCCTGTAAAGCTATCCACCTTGGTGCGGTTGGCTTTACGGTAACTGGCTTTAAAGATGTATTCAATGCCCAATGCATCGCAAATGGGTTTGACCGTCTTTGCGATCTGGTAAGGGGTCGATTCATTCTCGACCACACATGGGCCGGAGATTAAAAATAATTTATTCATCCGCTCTGCTCTTTATACCGAGATATCCGCTATGGTGTCGCTTAGCGTAATCTGCTTTTGTAAATCCGATTTTGTGCATTAGTCCTACGACGATGACATCACCGAGGACCGTCATCACTGTAGTGCTTGTTGTGGGCGTCAGGCCCAATGGACACACTTCCTTGGGATGTCCTGTGCTGAGGCATACATCTACCATGCCTCCCAGTTCGTGTTCAGGATGCCCGGTGAGCGCGATCGATTTGATGCCGTGATATAGTCTGCGGGCCAGCGGCAATAATTCAAGAATCTCTTTGGTCTTTCCTGAATTGGAGATCAGGAAGAGGATATCATTTCGCTGGATCATTCCGAGGTCCCCGTGTTGGGCCTCGGTAGGATGAAGGAAAATGGCCGGGGTGCCAGTGGAGCTTAAGGTGGTGGCGATGTTGTGTCCGATCTGGCCAGCTTTCCCTAATCCGGAGACGACGACCTTACCGCCGTTCTGATGTACAGCATTGAAGATCAGGTCAATAGCCTGACCGATGTGCTCATTGACCGGGATGTTCCGTATGCCTTCGATCTCGCGGTTGATGATGTCGGTGATGAGGGTTGACAAGTGATCCATGCGGGGGCAAAAATAGGTTTAAATGGGTTTATGGGTTTATAGGTTTATGAGTTTATTTAAGGGCTGAGGGGCTGGGAGCAAGGAGCAGGGAGCAAGGAGCAAGGAGCAATTGGAAATTGACAATAGGCAATTGGCAATAAGCAATTCGAAGCGCAGCGAAGATCCCGCAGTGCTGCGAAGCCACTAAGCGGGAAGGCAATTGACAATTGGCAAAAGATGAATCCAGCATGATCTGTTTCTATAAGGGTTCCCCTTGGTTGGTGAGCTGTAGCACAAGGATGCGGGTTGCGGGTCGAACCATAGGGGGCGGAGGGGGAATCCAGAGCGGGTGTCTGTGTGCGTGTGCGTTTGAAAATGTAAGAGCCATTTCGAAGAGGTACCCCCTTCAGGGGGCAAAGGGGGAATCCAGTGTGGGTGTCTGTGTGCGTGTGGGTGTGAAAATGTATTAGCAATTACGAGATGGCACGCCATTTCGGAGGTAAAACAGGACATGGGACCCTGTAACCGCATGATCAAATACATTTGATTTATATTGCCTTAAGAAACAAAATCGAAGTCATCGGTCAGATATCTTATGAGTCCATCAAGAAGAAAATTTATTCAACAAAGTGCGATGGCGGGGGCTGCTATCAGTATTCCTGCAACGCTGAGTGCAAAAGAAGTTTATCAAAAACCTGATGCCAACAGCAAACTTAAGATAGGTATCATTGGAGCCGGTCTCCGCGGCCAGTCTCATATTGATCTCCTGTTGCGCAGGGCAGATTGTGAGATCACCGCTATAGCTGAGCCGGATCCTGTGATGTTAAAAAATACCCGTGACCTTATCAATTCGCTTGAAGGTCAATGGCCAGCTATCTATGACCAGGGTCCGCATGATTATGTGCGCATGCTGGATAAAGAAAAATTAGATGGTGTCATCATCGCAACACCGTGGGAATGGCATACACAGATGGCTGTCGCGGCGATGAAGGCTGGGGTATTTACAGGCATGGAAGTAGGTGGTGCGTTTTCATTAGAAGAATGCTGGGATTTGGTGCAAACGCATGAATCCACCGGCACGCCATTGTTCTTTCTTGAAAATGTTTGTTATCGAAGAGATGTGATGGCTGTATTGAATATGGTCAAACAGGGATTATTTGGCGAACTCATTCATCTTGAGTGCGGGTATCAGCATGATCTGCGCGGAGTAAAATTTAATGACGGCGTGACTCCCTATAATTCCGGTGTGGAGTTTGGCGAAAAAGGGTATAGTGAGGCGAAATGGCGAACGTGGCACAGCGTCTACCGCAACGGGGATCTCTACCCTACCCATGGCATCGGTCCTGTTGCCCAGTGGATCAACCTCAACCATGGCAACCGGATGGAATCGCTGGTCTCGATGGCGTCTAAGTCAAGAGGACTTCATGAATACATCATCAAACATCCCAAAGGAGGGCCGGAACATCCCAATGCCAATATTGAGTTTCGTCTGGGCGATAAAGTAACCACCTTGGTAAAGTGTACAAATGGCGAGACCATTGTGCTGCATCATGACACGAACCTGCCTCGACCTTATTCCCTGGGCTTTCGTGTGCAGGGAACGAAAGGATTGTGGATGGACGTCAACGGAAAAATCCATATCGAAGGCAAAAGCGAAAGCCATCGTTGGGAGGATGCCTTAGCCTACATGAAAACGTATGACCATGACCTTTGGAAAGCGCATGAACAGGATGCCGAAGGCGCCGGACACGGAGGTATGGATTGGTTTCTAGTCAACAGTTTTGTGGAGAGTGTAAAAGGCAATCAGGAAGTGCCATTTGATGTGTATGATGCGGCATCATGGATGGCGATTACACCATTGTCTGAAGCATCGATTGCACAGGGGAGCATGCCGCAGGTGTTTCCGGACTTTACCAATGGTCGTTGGCAGCGCAGGCCCAAAGAATAGCTCAATCACTAAAATGGATATGCTCTACTTTTTCACCCATTTCCCACTCTTGACCGGTCTGTCATCAATGTAGAAAACATAAGGGTACATACCTGAGGGCAGGTCATGCATATCATACGAAACAGTTTCTGACTGAAATGTTGTATTCAGTATTTCTCTCCCGTCCAGGCTTGAGACAATGATACGAGCTTGTAGTGCGGTTGGATTGAGTATCGTCAATTGATCTGCTCCCGGATTGACCAGTGTGAGGGGTGGGCCAAGAGCAGGAGGGATCTCATGGGAGGAAATGATGTCGCCGTTTTCGTCAACGTACAGAAGATATGAATATCTAATAAAAGATAATGTATCCGTAATGAACCCATACGCCATCGAGCCACCTGATTCAAGCAATTTCAATCCGTTTATGGTGTAAGCCAAGTTGCCTCCATATTCCTTATACCAATGCTGTTTCACATCCAAATTATATCTTGCCAAATAAAACTTTTTCCTCCGATCAAAAAAATTGAAATCATTAAATGGCCCATCTAGCATCCCTCCTACTAAAATTATATCATCTCTAATATCTATGGAGACAACAATAAAAGGGTAATTATCCCATAAATGCCATCCCAATGTATCAGCACTTATAACATTGAAGGTGGTGTCAAACTTTTGCAATACCAATCTCCTTCTACCATCATCCCAGGCAGAATCTAAAGAACCATGTGTAAAATAAAAATTACCATCCCTTATTGCAGAGCCATGATCAGATGTCGTAATACCACTCAGATAGTTATAATTGGCTATCTGAAACAAAGTTGAATCGAGTATAGCTATACCGTTGTAATAGGCAATGAGCATGTGACCTGTATATTGATCAAACTTCATTGAAGTCAACCAAAAGGTGGGTTTAGGATTTGTTTGATCTATCTTGAACTGGGTTAAACTATCTATTGATTCATGCCAATACTCCAAATAAACAAGTTTGTCCCTTCCTGCCTCGAAGACATAGCCAATCATACTTGTCTTGTAATGATATGTGTCAAAATAAAAATAATTGGGTGCCCCTATGACAGAGGTATCTCCTTCTAATTTCAAATGAAAATCAATATCATAAACCTGCACACGAAAAATTTTCTCCCCTTCTGGATCGTCCATATTATTTGCCAAGACCATAATCCAACTCATAGCATCTTCAATATAATCAATGGCGAAAACCTGGAATCCACTCTCAAGCTCAATACGATGATACTCGGTGCAATTTATCTGATTGGAAGATGTATTAATTTCCACACTATAGAATACTATAGCATACTCCTGGCCCAATTCAAGAGGCACATTCAACCCATTCCCTTCAACACAAACTATTTGATTGTCAATTTCAAATACTCCTAACAAAGTGGAGCCTTCAAAGTTGACTCCAAAGTACTCATGACTCTGTGCTCCAATCCTGCCGACATTTAAAACAGAAAAGGCAAGAAAGGCTGCCAGAAAGCCTTTTAATATAATAAAAGAAGAGAACCTCACCATTTTTATTTAAGGCAATTCAATTGCATCTTCAAACTCTTCTTCAGTGACAATAATCCTTGAGAGATTAACAACTACCATTGAATGGAAAATCGTGGAGCCGGATATACAATCTGAATCTGTGTACATTCATTTTTCGAATGATATTTAGTCAACATGATTCCAATATTAGTGATTTTTTGGCGTATTTGCAATAGAGGCAACAAACCAAATGTCAACTTGCTGACATTTCATCCCCACGAATCAAATTTATATCTCCGCCGTCTTCCACTTCCCTCTCCTGAACACCAGAATAGCGATCACTGCCAGCATGGACTCCCCTACTGCGATTCCCAAACAATCTACTTCTTCACCCATTTCCCACTCTTGACCGGTCTGTCATCAATGTAGAAAACATAAGGGTACATACCTGAGGGCAGGTCATGCATATCATACGAAACAGTTTCTGACTGAAATGTTGTATTCAGTATTTCCCTCCCGTCCAGGCTTGAAACTATGATACGAGTCTGTAGTGCGGTTGGATTGAGTATCGTCAATTGGTCTGCTCCCGGGTTAACGACTGTAAGTGGAGGTCCTATAGCTGGCATAATCTCCTGAGAGGAGATGATGTCGCCGTTCTCGTCAACATACATTAAGTAACCATATCTATAACCAGTGATAGTATCTGTGACAAAACCATAAGCCACTCCTGTTTCATCGGATAAAAGCTTTAATCCATTTATGGTATACGCTTTGTCACCTCCATACTCTTTGTACCATAGGCGGTCTAAATCTGTATTATACTTGGCCAAATAAAAATATTTTACATTTCCATGAAAATCCGAACTATTAAATGGTCCATCTAAATGGCCTCCTACCATTAATACACCTTCATGCATGTCCAACGACTTGACGATAGACGGATAATTATCCTGTAAGACCCAACCAATGGTATCTGCTTTCAAAACTTGAAAATCTGAATCGTACTTATGAATTACCATTTTCCTTCTTCCATCATCCCATGCTGAATCTCTGGCTCCGTGTGAAAAGAAGTTCTCTCCCCAACCTAAAACGTTTCCATGATCTTGCGTAGCTATTCCGCTAAAAAGATCGTAGTTGTTAACCTGCCATAAGGCAGAATCCAGGACAGCAATTCCGTTGTAATAAAAGACTAACATATGGCCATTATTTCGATCCAATCGCATATCTGTGATCCAAAACATTTTATCGGGTGAGGATTGTCCAATCAAAATGGATTGAATACCCTCTGCGGAATGATGGACATATTCAGCATAAAATATTTTATCATCAAAAGCCTTAAGTATTGACCCCAGGATACAAGTCTTTCCATTATAGGTGTCAATATGAAAATAAATCGGGCGTCCTGTTGCGACTACAGATCGATTGAGAATCAAATCAAATGAATTTGTGTAGACAGAAATTTGGTATTCCAGATGTTCAAGCCCCAAATCCATTTTTTGAACCCAAATCCATTCCTCAGTTTCCGGGATATAATCGATTGTGAAAACTTGCGCCCCAACGTCCAGATCAATTCGTTGGACTTCCTCCAATTTAATTATTCCTTCACTCTGGAGAAACATCTCATAAAACACCAAATCATAATCCTGGACTCCATGAGCAGCGTCATTAAGTCCTGTACTTACTACAACTATGGTCCTCTTGCCGATTTCAAAAACCCCCAATACGTCAGACCCAGAAAATGAATCAAAAATGTATTCATTTGGCTGGGAAGCAACTGGAAAATACATCCCTAAAAATACGAGGGGAATGAAATATTTTGCTAACCGGAATACTCGCAATACTAAAAGCATATCTTAGTTAAGTCGAATTAAGGGAGCGGAACTGCGTCTTCAAATTCCTCTTCAATGACAATACTCCTTGAGAGACTAACAACTACCATTGAATGGAAAATCGTGGAGCCGGATATACAATCTGAATCTGTGTACATTCATTTTTCGAATGATATTTCGTCAACCTGATTCCAATATTAGTGATTTTTTGGCGTATTTGCAATAGATGCAACAAAGCAAATGTCAACTTGCTGACATTTCATCCCCACAAATCAAATTTATATCTCCACCGTCTTCCACTTTCCTCGCCTGAACACCATAATAGCAATCACCGCCAGCATGGACTCACTGATGGCGATACCCCAATACACCCCAACGGGTCCCCAATTCAATACTTTCGCGAGCAGATAACTGATAGGGATCTGCAACAACCAAAAGGCTACAAAATTGATCACTGATGGGGTGATGGTATCCCCTGCCCCATTAAATGCCTGGCCGATCACCATGCCATACGCATAGAAAATATAACCGGCACAAATGATACGAAGACAAAGTACTCCCTGATGAATGACATCCGGCTCCTGCGTAAAAAATGGAATCAACCAAGGGGCTGAGATCAGAAAAATAACAGAGATCGTTCCCAAAAAAATCATATTAAAAAATCCGGTGCGCCACACGGATTTTTCCGCGCGCTCCGATTGCAAGGCGCCAAGATTCTGTCCCACCAGTGTAGATGCCGCAGAGGCCATGCCCCATGCCGGCAGGATGGTGAAGATGACAATGCGTATCCCAATCGAATATCCCGCGACAGCAGCATCGCCGAATAAAGCAATGATCCGGATGATAAATAACCAACTGGCAGTCGGAATTAAAAACTGAATCACGCCGGTAGAGGAAACCTTCATGAGTTTCCAAATGATATCCCACACCACGCGAAGATGCCGGGCCTGCAGATGCACGAGGCTCTTGCCATTGAAGAGATGATACAATTGATAACACACGCCTATGCCGCGACCGATGGTGGTGGCCACGGCCGCACCCGTCACGCCCAACTCAGGAAAAGGCCCGAGGCCAAAGATGAGCAGCGGATCCAAAACAATATTGATCCCATTGGCAATCCATAAGGTGCGCATGGCGATCGCCGCATTACCGGCGCCTCTGAAAATGGCATTGAGCAAATAAAGGAAAAACATGGTACTGCTGCCGGCCAATAAAATCTTGGAGTATCCGGTGCCAACTTTAATAAGTTCTTCCGATCCGCCCATGAATCGCAGCACGTCCCCCGCTTTAAAAAAGAAAAACACTGCAATCAATACACAAATAATAAGTCCGATCACAATGGCCTGCATCGCCGCCACTGCTGCGCCTTCTTTGTCCTTCTCTCCTATCCTTCGGGCCACCATTGCAGTGGTCGCCATGGACAATCCGATCGCCAGTCCCGCTACCTGTGCCATGACTACTTCGGTCAAACCCACAGTCGCGGTGGCCTCCTTTCCCAACTTGGCCACAAAGAAGATGTCTACGATGGCAAACAACCCTTCCATGAGCATTTCGAGGACCATCGGTACAGACAACAGGATGATCGCCCGGTCGATGCTGCCCGAGGTATATTCCGTTTCTTCCCCTCTGATGGCTTGCCGGAAAAGGTTGAAAAAGTGTGTGATTCGCCGGTTCATGGGATCGCAAAAATAACCCGAATCATTTTAAAAAATGACCTCCGTCAAAGTATTGAAAATCAATTTACTATAATATTGCACCCGTTTTCGCCCCTGTCCGTGAACGACGGAAGGCGTACCTTTGTTTCCTATCAGATTGATTTGTAAAGCACTATGGCTATTTATATCACCGATGACTGTATCAATTGTGGCGCCTGCGAACCCGAGTGTCCCAACAATGCTATCTATGAAGGCGGCATCCAGTGGGCAATGAAGGACGGTACCACGCTCACCGGCCCCTACACGCTTGAAGATGGCACTGTGGTCGATGCCGCGACGATGCAGCAACCTGTTTCAGTGGATTACTACTATATCGTCCCCGATAAATGCACGGAATGTAAGGGCTTTCATGATGAGCCGCAGTGTGCGGCGGTATGCCCGGTGGATTGTTGCCTCCCGGATCCGGACCGGGTGGAGTCGGATGATCTTTTGCTTGGGCGCAAGGCCAGATTGCATTTGTGAGCATTGCTCACAAATGATAACGTATACCCAAATTCACTCCACGGATATAATCAGTGCGGGATGAATCATCCTGGTCTGCTGAGGTGGTGGTCGTTTCGTTGACGAGGTAGTGATCGAGGCCGTAGGTGATGCCGCCGAATAATTCAAGATGTTGGCCGAGGCGATACCCTAATCCTGCATAGACTGAGGTCGTGGTGCTGCGAACGACACTGTAATCGTTGAGCACTACATTTTGTCTGACATCCTGAATGACATTGGAGAGTGGATCGATGGAGGCGAAGGTGTAATTGCTGTAGGCTTGGGTAAACAAGCCGAGCTGGAAACCGGCTTCGGTAAAGAAGCGTGAAGACATCCTGAACTTTGCTCCCGCGCTGATCTGCAATTGATCAAGTCTGTTGACCAGCCCCTGGATATCATTATAGCCGCTGGCATTGTTGACTAATCCTTCGTTGACATAGGCATCCTGGCTTTCCTGTGTAGGATAGTAGAGAATCGGATTGTCAGCGGAGGCAAAATCCAACTGTTTTGTATAGCCCAATAGGTGCGCATCCGGCTTGTATGAAAAATATCCGGCAGAAATATTGGCTGCAAATTTTCTGCTGATATTCATATCTACACCGACTCCCCCCATATAGCCCAGACCTGCATCAAATCCGGAAAAGCCATTGGCCGTGAGGTAGGGGCTGGCGAATGTAGATTTATTTTTTACACGACCTGGTGTAATATTTCCTACTGCCGGATTGGAACTATACTCCAGATTCAAATCAATTTGTGCTTCATTCGATAACATGTCTGTAATCCAAATCTCTCTTGATGCGATCAGCGTTTCGCTTGGTGCTTCATTTGGCAAACCATTAGAAGCGTCAACATCATTTACCGGCGAACTCATACCAATGATCTCTATCTGTGACGGCGCTGACGCATCTGATGAAGCCATCGGAGGTGAGGAGGGTTGTTGCTTAGGGGTAATGGGTTTAATGAGGACTTTTGGTTGTGTGTTGGTTGGTGTAGAGGGATAAATCTTTATCGCCTTCGTTTCTGTCTGATTGTCCTGATGCTGATTAAGCATCGGCTTGATTTGGTGATCATTCAAATTGTTTTCAGGGGATGAAGAGGACTTTGTGTTGACGTTTGATGGCGCGCTCGTATTAGTGACAGAGGAGGATGACTGGAAAGTAGATACAGGGGCGACAGCGGATGGCACTTGTCCATGAGCGCTGTGTTCGGAGGAGGACATGGCCATGTATGAAAATCCAGTAAGCAACATGATGCCCAGGGTGGAGCTTGACCACCAGACCCAAAGCGGGTATCGCCTGCGGGGATGGACCGGCATGGCTTCATCCAGCATGGCTTTCATGTTGGACCAGGCTTGATCCGGGGTTGTTTTATAATTGGGCTGTCCTTTCATGTCGTTCGGTATTTAACATCAATCTTAATCGTTCGCGTGCGTGGGACAAGTGCCATTTGGATGTGCCCGCACTTATACTCATTTTTTCCCCGATCTCCTCATGTGAGTAGCCTTCGATGGCAAAGAGTCTGAAGACCTCGGCTGAACGATCGGGGAGATAATCCAGCAGTCGCACGAGGTCATCAAATTCAAGTTTATCCTGCGCATTGGTATCCGTATGCCGGTCGTCCGTGAGTTCGAACTGCATAAACCGGATATATGTTTTTTCCTTTTTGTAATAATCCGCCATCGTGTGGTACACGAGCCGACGGATCCATCCTTCGAAAGAGCCCTCTCCTCTGAATGTGTTGATTTTCAGAAATACTTTTAAGAAACCATCATTGAGAATCTGCAATGCTTTGTCTTCATCCCGGGCATACTTCATACACATGGCCATCATGGTGGGGAAGTATTTCTTATAGAGCAACTCCTGACACCTGCGGTCATTCCGAATACACCCTTGTATGAGATCGGTTTCTTTCAAGTTTTTGCTGGCTGGTTTCTGCTATGGGTTTCTTCCGGGCTATTCCTGTATCAAGTGAATTTTTTCGTTAATCTGATCTACAAAGATGTTATAGGCCTCAGGCATGTTGCTTTCCATTTGATCCAGCAACCAGAATCCGGATTGTGCAGGTGCATTGGCATGCTTTATTTCCACATAGATGCCTCCCCAGTCGCCCGCATCCGGCATGCCGATGACATGTTCTGTTTCATCGTAGAGTTCATTTGGAAAATCATCTACCAGATCCTTTACAAGTTGATATTTGGCATCAGGCAGTGCATAGAACTGACCCTGATAAGCTGTTGTACCATTGGGATAGACATCAGTGGAGTCTTCGTAGAGTTTACCATTTTCTATCTTAAAAATCTCCACACAACCCTCACCTGCACATTCGCCATAGAAATGACCGAATATCATGTATTCAAAATTTCCGGTGCCTGCGCAGTCGCATTCATCTTCACAACCTGGAAAACTCACTGCTGCCGTCAGTAACAAAAGGAATAAAGCGTATCTCATGATCGGTGTTTAAAGGTTAAAATAAAATACCGGTCCTGAAATTCACCCTGCGGTAACTCACGACATCTGTAAACTGTCCGGAACCATCCCAGCTCCAGGATTGGGTCCAGGTCGCATTCTGAAGTTTGTATTCAAGGCCGAGATAGTAGTTGACTGCGCGACCACCAAACCTTACACCGATCTCCGGGCTGAACATAAATCCGCCTTTCGCGTCGATTGTGCCTTCAAGTGGATCTTCAAGTGCGAAGCCATATCCGATTTTCACGGCGTAGTATGGAGATATCTTTTCTGCTAAAAAGAAGCCTCTTGCTTCTACATAGAGTGGAACAATATTGCGGGTATAATCAAAATCATTGGATTCGATCCCTGAGCCCATCCCCACGCCAAGCAGACGACTGAACCGATGTCCGGCGGAATAATGCACCCCTGCTCCACCACTTGATGAGAAATTGAGGAAAAAGGAAAAGGTGTTATAAAAACCGGTTTCCTTAAATGCATAAGGTCGATCACGGCGCGGAAACGGATCATAGGGTTCCAGCATCTGCAATGAAAATGCCTGGTCCTGGTAGACCTTTACGATTTCTTCTTTTGGAATGAACATCTCCGCCCCGGTCATCAGCTTATACTGCATTCCTCTGGCAAGATCCCATTTGATGATCGTGCCGCTCAGCCGGCTACCGTTTTTCAGAATGACCACATCTACGACCGGATTCAATTCTTCTGCTTCCTGGGCCATACCCATCACGCTGTAGCCGATCAGGCCAATCAGGATGAATGATCTCAGACTGGTATAAAAGCCGATTGCATGCTTCATGAGGACTACGTTAAAAGTGGTCTAATCTATTAGGGGTATCAACCATTCTACTTAGAGCCCAACTGAAATCACGCTCAATTGCTTGAGGTCATCACGGTTTGAAGCATCAAACTGGTATAATCCATGCTGGCCTACCACCATCACATGATCGCCGGGAGGAAGTACGATGACATCATACGCCTGGAAGCCACTGATGTGATCAAGAATACGATTGCCTATTTCTCTTGGATCAGATGCATCAAATGTTTTAAACCCGAACAAACCTTCGCACAGATATAAGGTCTCATCGACTACAGAGAGTCCATGTGGATTATCCATTGGATAAGAACGGATCAGATTTGGATTGTCGAGATTGGAAACATCGATCACATCGAGTTGATTGACAAATCCGAAGCAGTTGTTGCCATCGCGCAATGTCACATATGCTGTTGAACCAGAAACAACCACTGGATCACAAGCAGTAGCATGTGCGAAGGTGGAGCGATAAGTGGGATTGGCCGGATTGGAAATATCGTAAATCAGCATGCCATTATTGGAGCCTACAAAAAGACTTCCTGCTAATGGAAATAATGTTTCAATACCCCATTGCATGGTGACTTCGGTCTTCAATACAGGTTGGGTCTGGCTGACATCAAATACTTTTACTTCTGCGCCATCGATGGTGTAGAGATAATCATCTGCTGCGGTAAAGCGGGCCATTGAACCGCTGGTCACTACGCTGCTACTTACGCTTGTGGCGTTAAATTCATTCATTCCGCCAAAAGAAGCATCAGCTGTCATCAGCACATCCCCTTCAAACCACACCTGGTTGCCCCAATTGGCACTGCTGCAATCGATCGTGCGGGTGATATTGGATTGTTTGTATTCGACGAGATAACCGATTTCTTCCGCATAGGAATAAAAATTCTGGAAGACGTCCTCTACCCTGCTCACTTCTACAGGGGCCAGTGGATTGGTGACATCGATGGCTACGAGATCGAGATAACTGTCGACATAGAGGATATCATCATGTACGGCCATGTCCAGATTGCCCGGCACTTCGATGAATCCGATATTGTTTGGATGTTCCGGATCTTTATTGTCGATCACATGGACACCCTGGTGCATTTCGTTGATGAGGAGGTAACCTTTGTAGTAAAAAATCTTGCCTGGGGCGGTGAGGGATTTGGCCGCGGTATAAGTGGCGGGTTTGCGCATTTCGTCAATCCGTTTGTAGACGGGTTCGAAGGCTACATATTCTTCCGTACGGGTGCATTTGTCCTGTTCGCAACCGGTCAGAAAAAGGCTTGCTGTAAGCAGGATCGATAGGGAAAATTGAAAAAAGGTCTTCATATGGAAAGATTTTAATGGAATAGACCAAAAGTAGGTCTTCCGGGGTTGGGTGGATGTCAAATAAATCTTAAAAAAATGGCCTTTACCCTTAACCTTTTAATAAAGGCTTATCTCATCTATAAACGTCCATGGGGCTTGTCCTGCTCCCGGAGCGCCTGAAGGAATTGTCTTTTGGGGTGAAACCCGGATTTTTACAAATTTCACCGTCTGGGCGGCCTTATCAAACCTGGCCTTGGACCGGCCCTGTTCACCAGCAGGTCCATCCCAGCTGGCCCAGTTGAGATACAGGGATCCATCCATGGAGGTGCTTACATCGATTTGGTCCGGTTGATGAATCCAGGCTCCGGCCTCTGCAAGCAGGCTGATATCCACGCCCTTGATTTGAATAGGTTCATCAAATTGCAAAATGATCTCAATCGGGTCACCTCTCCAGGCACACCAATCCGCCCCGTTAAACTGTGACGTACCAAACAGGCCATCCGTAAGCGTCCGGACACCAAATGCTCCGGGGTAGTGGGTGGATGGTGCTGGATTTGACTTTATCTCTGCCATCTGTGCCAACGAAGGCGTATAAACAATTGACTTAATCTTTGTTCCATTAGCTCTGTACTCTATTGTGGCAGCTTCATCAAACAAGGTAACCTGTCCTGAATCAACTTTTACCCACGCATCCTCATGCTCAGCCGTTTTATAAAACACGGGTTGACCCTTTCCTGGAGATTTCCAGGTCACCGCAAGTCCTTCTTTTGTGTTGTTGAGGATCGCTTCCGGATCGTGGATATGATTGGCGTAATGCACCAACAATCCATCGAGTGTTTTAAAATGAATCGCCAGGCGGCGAACGAAATCATTATAGTTACGTCTTTCGACCGGGGACCATAGCACTTCTGCCAGCGCAATGGCTCTGGGATAAGCCATGTATTCAGCATGTTCAGGGGTACCGATGTACTCTGTCCACAAATTAGCCTGAGCGCCGAGGATATGCTTCGCAGCTGTTGCATCAAGTTCTTTCGGAATGGGATTAAATCCGTATACTTTTTCCAGGGTGATGAGTCCGCCTATTGCGATGGGTTCTGTTTTTGGATCAGCCTGGTAATAATCAAAATAGCAATGTGTACCCGGCGTCATGATAACGTCGTGTCCCAATTGCGCGGCTTCAATACCGCCCTTTACACCGCGCCATGACATGACTGTTGCATTTGGCGCCAAACCGCCTTCGAGAATTTCATCCCAGCCAATGATGTTCCTGCCCTTTCCGTTGAGATACGTCTCGATTCTGCGGATAAAATAACTCTGCAATTCATGTTCATCCTTCAGCCCTTCCTGTTGTATTCTGGATTGGCAATGAGGACAAGCTTTCCAGCGTGTTTTGGGACATTCATCTCCTCCGATATGAATGTATGGAGAAGGAAAAATTTCGATCACTTCATCCAGGACTTGCTGGAGAAAAACGAAAGTGCTTTCACGGGAACAAAACACATCATCAAAGACGCCCCAGGTTTCCACCACTTCATACGGCCCCGCGGTGCATCCCAGTTTAGGATATGCTGCGAGGGCAGCTTGCGCGTGACCGGGCATTTCGATTTCGGGGATCACCGTGACGCCGCGCTTTGCAGCGTAGGCTACAACTTCCTTTGCTTCTTCCTGTGTGTAATAACCGCCGTGACGTGTACCATCATATCGATCAGGCGTTTCCCTGTAATGACCAATCAATGTTTTATCCCGCCATGCTGCAACTTCCTGCAATTGTGGAAACTTTTTGATTTCAATGCGCCATCCCTGATCATCCGTGAGATGCCAGTGAAAACGGTTCATCTTGTGCAAGGCCAGTAAGTCTATATATTTTTTGACAAACGAGAGTGGCATAAAATGTCGCGAAACATCGAGATGCATTCCGCGGTATGCAAACTGAGGATAATCTTTGATGGTCACGGCGGGAACCAAAAATTCTCTTGGATATTCATCCGCATCCGGAGTTTCATCGAGGCGCATGATTTGTCTCAACGTTTGGAGTGCATAAAATACACCCCGCACATCTGATGCCTTGATACGAATTGCTTTTGAAGAAACCTCTAGATGGTATCCTTCCGGCTGTGAAATTTCCCTGGCGTATTGAATGTGGATGGCCTTATCCGTCGGGTCTGGCTCAATACCTATTCCTGCTGAGAGTTCATACCCACTTTTCTTTCGCAATACTTCGAGAAACACCTGTGTTGGATCAAAAGCAGATTCAGCAAAATGATCCATGATCAACCTTGTGTGTTGGTCATACACAAATCCACCCTGGCCCGGAGTCATCTCCACAGGAATGGGGAGAATATTTAAATGGCCCTCGATCCTTTCATTCACTGAAGTGCTGAATTCCTTCGGTTGATGCCATGTATCACCCTGCACCAACAAACTAATACCGGGAAAAATGAAATAAAGAAGTATGAATGGCAGACGCATAACGTGAGAAATTCAATGATCAAATAAAATCGGCTACCTCTCTCCTTCACTCCATCACCCAATCATGGTTCGGCTCCGCTCACCACAGCGCTCCATCATACCAGCGGGGCCTGGTCCACCATCAAAGTCCACAGTTTGTCCTTGAGTTTATCCAGGTTGTATCCGGATACGGCGGAGATAAAAACGCAATCGATATCCTCAGGCAAGGTTGGGAGCAATAAATCCTGAACAGATTCATCTATCAGGTCGCACTTGGTGATAGCGCAGAGTCTTGGTTTGTCGAGAAGCTCGGGATTGTACATTTCGAGTTCATGGAGCAGGATTTCATAATCCTTTGAGATGTCTTCGGATTCGCAAGGAATCATAAAGAGCAGCACGGCATTGCGTTCGATATGCCGGAGGAAGCGATGTCCCAATCCTTTACCCAAATGCGCGTCCTCGATGATTCCGGGTATATCCGCGATAACAAATGATTTATTGTCCCGATAGCGTACGAAACCGAGGTTTGGTACCAGCGTTGTAAATGGATAATCAGCGATTTTGGGTTTTGCGGCGGAGACGGAGGAGAGCAAGGTTGATTTACCTGCATTTGGAAAGCCTACTAATCCAACATCGGCCAGAATTTTCAATTCCAGTATTCGCCAACCTTCCTGAAATGGTTCGCCGGGTTGGGCAAAACGTGGTGTTTGTTGTGTGGGAGATTTAAAGTGATTATTTCCCAATCCACCTCGGCCACCGGGCATCAGCACATATTCTTCACCGTCTTTGGTGATTTCAAATAATACTTCATCAGTTTCAGCATCCTTCGCAACGGTACCTAAGGGTACTTCGAGAATGACGTCCTCACCATCTGCGCCTGTGCAGAGATTTCCTGTACCTGGTTGACCGGATTGTGCGATTACGTGTTTGCGAAATTTCAGGTGGAGTAAGGTCCAGAGTTGGCTACTGCCGCGGCAGATGATATCTCCGCCCTGTCCGCCATCACCCCCATCGGGCCCACCTTTGGCCGTCATTTTATCGCGATGAAAATGCACGGACCCTGCGCCTCCTGCTCCGGATTTGCAATGGATCTTTACATAGTCAACAAAGTTCTGGCCTTCTGACATTAGACGTATAGACTGTCGATGGTATCACACAGGTGATGAAAGATATCATCAATCGTTCCTACCCCCGCGATTTTATATGCACGTCCTTTTTCGTTATAGTATTCGTAGATCGGCGCGGTTTTAGAAAGATAGACCTGGAATCGATTGCGAATCACTTCCGGATCATTATCATCTGGTCTGCCGGATTCTTTTCCGCGCAACATGATGCGATTGACTATTTCTTCTTCAGGGACATCCAACATGATGAGTGCATCAATCTGCTGGTCCATATCTGCGAGTAATTGATCCAATGCTTCAGCTTGCGGGCGGGTTCGCGGGAAACCATCGAAGATGAATCCTTCGGCGTCCGCATGGGATTTCATTTTATTCCGGAGCATGCCGATGGTGACTTCATCGGGCACCAATTCCCCTTTTGACATGTATTCATTGGCACGAAGGCCCAATTCGGTACCGGCTTCCATTTCAGCACGGAATAGTTCGCCGGTGGAAATATGGACGAGGTTATAGGCCTCTTCAAGCTGTTCGGCCTGTGTGCCCTTTCCGCTTCCCGGAGGGCCAAAAAGTATAAGATTAAGCATGGTATTGTTCATGGGTACAATGAGGAGACAAAGATAATGAAGAGTTGGCAGGCATTTTAACTGACCGGAGACCATAAAACAAAAAGGTCAGCCTTGATTCGGCTGACCTTTTTGTTTATTAATTCCCCATGGTGAGGAGTTTAAAGGCTTCTGTTTTCCCTTCGCCGATCTGGACGTAGAGCCCATAAACTCCCGGAGGAAGGTTAAGTCCATCCAGAGTGTATGACACGGCATCCGGGTTAACGCGTTCTTCAATGATCAATTTACCGGACATATCATAAAGCCGGATGTGCACCTGGTCGGTCACGATACTGCTGAAACTGATCCCGATCTGATCTGAAAATGGATTAGGCAGCACGGCATGCACGACATTAGGTTCGGCATCTCTCCGGACGACAATGGTATCGGAGTAGAAGGTATAGTCATAGTTGAGCTCATCATTTTTATTTACGACCCGCAGGCGATAATAAATGACATCCCTCAAGCTTTGGTCGGTCCTGGTGTACGCGGTGGCAAATGTACTTACACCACTTTTTGAAGGTTGATTCAAAACTTCAGTAAAACCAAAACCGGTGTAAGATCGCTCGACAAAGAATTCTTTGCATTGATATTCGATGCCGGTGGTCCAGTTGATGGTGACTTCCTGGTCGCCCGTATAATCCGCATTGAAGATGGTGATATTTGTTTTGAGTTCGCCATCATATTTTGTCACCTGTACATCATCTATGGCTAAGCCCTGTGCTTGTTCCTCGCCATCGGATCTGAAGACAAAGCGGAAACTTACGTTGGCTCTACCTGCAAGGAAACTTACGTCCTTGACATATTGAGTCCAGTTGAGCTGTGCGTTGGTGAAATATGATTTTCCAATAGGGAAAGCGCCATTTGTGATGTTTTGATTTTCGTAATTGTACCAGTTGAGATCGCTTCTTGATCCGAGTTGGGTCCATGATGCGCCTCCATTGGTGGAGTATTCTATCTGAAAACCATCATTCCGGTTTTGAACTGCCCATTTGCCAAAAAATCTGAATTCATACAAACCTGGATCGGTCATATCAAACATTGGGGTATATAATTCAGCACGAGTATTATTCTGATATAAATTATCGTTTATTCCCAATACCCATGCATTGGTTCCGCTGTTGGTGCCGTCTTTGCCTGGTTTATCTGAAACGCCGCGTTGGAATTTTGTGCCTTGTGTCGTGTAGGCAGCAAAATGCTCAGGGATGGATTCAAAATCACCTGCATATCCTGCTTCTTCTGCCTCATAAGGTGCCGGGAGATAAGGCAAAATGGCGATAGTGCTTGTTTGACTGATATCTCCGTTGATTTTTAAGGATATAGTGTATGTACCTGGCTCACTATAGACGTGTTCGACCGTAGGCTGTGTGGAGGTGGTATTGTCACCAAAGTTCCACTCATAATTCTGAGCGTTGACGGAGAAGGATCCGTCGATTTTTACGGGTTGACCTGCATAAGCGACGGGTTGGGCTACGATCACCGCTGCAGGGGGTGAAAATACGTCAGTGGTTAATAAACCACGGCCATATGTGGCAGCCAATACCACCTTATCGCTTTCGCGCATGACGAGCATATCTACATCGACAAAAGGCATTCCATTATCCGGACTGACAGGTTCCCAATGTGTATTATTGCCATCGACATCATCCGTCACCCAAACACCTGCTTCTGTAGCGATCATGACCCTATCATGATCAGTGGGATCAAATATGGCCCAGTTGACAGGCATATCAGGTAGATCCCCTTCAATAGCAATCCATTCGGCGCCACCTGTATAAGTTACATAGATATTTTCGAGTGTCGATCCATAGCTATACAGACTAATCAGTGCGTGATCTTGATTCAGTTTATCCTTATAAATGGAAGAAACACTCGTCGTCCCTGGAAGATCAGCAAAAACAGTTGCCGTCTTTGATAATCCGGTATGTGCATTATCTACTTGCAGGACCAAACCACCTTGTCCTCCGAAATAGATCCTGTTAGGAACAAAAGGATCTACTCTAACTGCGGAGACATTGATATTATAGTTGGAAATATCTACTTTCTCCAACTGTGACTCAAGAACGGACCATCGGAAGAAATCAATGTCTGAAACTCCTTCCTGATTGACCTGGCCATAGAGCAGGTTTGCTGCATCATCATATGCAGACACATTTATAAATCCGCCATTGACTGAAGTTCCACCGAAAAATGTAAGACCACCATTTGTAGATAGCGAATAATTACCTTCCTGAGAGGATACGATTTGAATGTCGGGATCATCCTGATCAATAAAACAAAATGCACCATCACCAAACCCAACCTTAACTGCTGGGGACAAACCTGTTTCACTTAACTTGTGTGACCCATTATCCTGGGTCCCGCCTAATACATAAGGTGAACGAGGCTCAGGATGAATAGCTCCGCAGTAATATTGAGTGGTCACATAGCCGAAGTTTTTATTAACTGCTGTCTGTCCGCCATCTTCACTAAAATAAATCCCTCCATCATTACCATAAAAAATTCTTCCTGGCTTGAGCGGATCGAATAAAATCGTGTGCTGATCATGGTGATAATCACCAATGGTCTGTGTTTCCTGAATTGGCTTACTCCATCCGATGCCCTGGAGTGAAGACTCCCAAAGTGAAATTCCGCCAACTGCAATGTAATTGCAACTATTTGGATCAACGGCTATCTCAAGGTCGTAGCCAGCCTGGCCGCAGGCAATATCTGAACACTGGGGATATGGAGGAATGCTTGGTGCGTTTCTTGAAATCCAGCTATTCCCGCCAGAGTGGGAGATGTAAACATCAGAATTAGAACCGCCTATTCCTCCAAACACAAACATTGTTTCAGGATCAGAGGGGCATACTGCCAGTTCAACGCGAGTGAGGAAGTTTGGAAATCCAGGATTACCAACCCCTATATTAAACCAGTCTCCGCGATTACCCGTGGTGGATTTAAACACGGAATTACTATTGGAAGCATAAAACGTTTGATTTGCTTCAATAAATAAAATGTCGTGCATGTAATTATTGTCAGCACCTGATAAACTGGTTCCTAATACTTTTTCCCAGGTCTGACCGCCATCCTTACTTCTTGCAAGTCCGATGGCTGCTCCAAGGGAACTATTTGGTCCTGTAGCTGCATAGACATCACCATTCGTATGCACATAAATATCATTGATAAATGCGAAACCACCTGTTATTGGTGTTGGTAAAAGAGTCCAGGTCAAACCATGATCAGTGGACTTGAATATCCCGGCACCAGCTGTCCCTGTATAACTCTCACCTGTACCAACATAAAAGACATCTTTGTCATTTGGATCTTGTGCTATAGCGCCTATGGCTATATTTTCGAAATAGAGACCTCTTTTCTGCCATTGAGGATCGTCATTGGTTATATCTGTTGACACCCAGAGTCCGCCCGATACTCCTCCGGCCCAAATTGTATTTCTGGAAGGATCTGCTAAATCGATATGAATGGCTCTTGTCCGTCCACCTACATTATTTGGACCCCGTTCGGTAAAAATAGCTTCAGTCAGACTCCCTACAACTGATCTTCCAGGGGCTGACTGGTCAATCCGTCTTTGAGCCTCCCGAATAGCATCAAATAGTTTATCATAGGGTATTTCTCCAGAATCCACATCCGAAGAAGTAAATTTCTTGTGCTCAATAGCGCCGGCAATTCGCTGCTGTTTGGACATTTTAGTTTGTACCGGCTTCGTGTCCGTTGTCAAAAGAGGCGCGATAATGATAATTGCACATGCAAGGAGAAGGAGGTAGAAAAGATTTCGCATTCGCTGACTGTTAGTTAGTAGAAAATTAAATAACAATAGATTGAATCAAGGGTTTAGCTTATGCCAACTCCTCAATTCACTTGATATACCAATTGACACTTAACCCATTGCAGAGTTACAACTGATAATAACAAAATGGATGACTGATCAGAGTTCAAACACAAACCAAGTAAGGAACAATCGGGAGATAGAATTAATTTCTTTGGAAACAAGAAAACCATGAGGAATTGCATCTAAACCCATTCAAAGATTACAAACAGTTGGTCAGTAACAAAACAAATTCCTGAAAAAAACTGGTTTGCATGATTACGATTTGATGCTCTGATACACCCAGTAAAGATAGGAAAATAGGTAGGTTGTAAGGGCTGGATTTCTCTTTAATGTCATCTAGACGGCATCTTCAGGCTTAGTGCATGAAGGGGCCGGGAAAGTCAGGAAGACTCCCTGAAAAAGGAAGGTTCGTTGACGAACATCCAATTGCCGTCGACATCGAGGTAATCGCCGTTTGGAAAGACCTTCAGGAAGGCTTCGTCCCTGAATTTCAGGTTTTTAGCCCGATCTGATTTGTACCTGCTGAGTCGGTTGTAGAGGATTACCCCTCCCGGGTTTAGGAGATCCCGCATCGCGGTAAGGGCTTCAATGGTTTCCAACGATTCCGGGATATGGTCGCCTTCGAATACATCGGAACAAATCAAGTCATATCCGCCTGTATGCCAGTCCAGGAAGGAGGCGGCATCTGAGGTAAAGACCTGAACATTGATCTTTTTTGGCCTAAGGACGTAATCGTAGGCCAGTTTGGTCACCACTTCATCAATTTCCACCGCTGTAAAGGCCAATTTTTGGGCATACCGGGTCACGAGCATATCCGGTATGCTGGCCATGCCTAAGCCCAGGATAAGACAACTTTTAACCGGATGTTCTTCCCATTTGAACCGGTCGAATGCCTTTCGGTAATTGGAGTAAAGGTCGCCGAAACTGTAGATGGCATTGTCCGTGATGAGTTTGTACCGGCCTTTATGCAAAACGACCTTAAGCCGCTCATTATAGTCGCTGCTGTAATGAACAACCGGCCATTCGAAAAGGTAGCTGAGCCAATACTGGAGGCGTCCGGGTTGTTTTGCCATCACCTGTACATCACGGACAACTCAAACACCTTCCGCATGATGAGTTCATCATCACTGGTGAATTCGATATCCCGCCTGGCCAAGACTTTTTTTGCCGTGGCCATGGCCTCATCAAGGCGATGGGTGATCAGGCCAGAGGAGCCACCCCATGAGAAAGAGGGGATAAACTTTGGAGGAAATCCTTCACCAAAAATATTGGAGGCGACACCGACGATGGTTCCGGTATTAAACATGGTTTGGATGCCCGCTTTGGAGTGATCCCCCATGACCATGCCAAGGAATTGGAGACCGGAATCCCTCATGCTGCGGGTGCTGTAATCCCACATCCGGACGGTACTGTAATTGTTCTTGAGGTTAGATACCGTAGTGCCTGCTCCGAGATTGCACCATTCCCCGATGATGGAGTTGCCAAGAAAGCCATCATGTGCCTTATTGGAATGCCCCAGGATGACTACTTCTTTGAGTTCGCCGCCGATCTTGCAATCGGGTCCGATGGCTGTAGGGCCATAGATTTGGGCGCCCATTTTGACTACGCTGCCTTCGCCGATGGTGACCGGGCCCCGGATGATAGCGCCTTCCATGATGTGGGCGTTTTTACCGATGTAGATGGGACCGGATTGGGCATTGAGGATGGCACAACTGACCTGGGCTCCTTCTTCGAGGAAAATATTATCCGCGGCAATGACCTGGTTATTGGATGGGAGGGTTTGGCTGACGCGGCCCTGGGTGATGAGGTGATAGTCGTATTCGATGGTCGCTCTCAGATAAAGGAAGAGGTCCCAAGGGTAGGACAGATGGATGAATGGGGTATCCCCGAGTTCGATGCCCTGGATCTCGTCGATGGATTCTTCGCGGAGGAGGTTTTCAAACTGGGATTTATTGAGTCGGGCGGCAATGAGGTTGCCGCCTTCCATGAGGGCTTCGTTGGGTTCGAGTTGTTCGATCAGCCGCACGAGACGGTCATTGGGCATGACGGCACCGTTGATGACGATATTGTCATGTTCGAGGTGCATGGGAAAGCGGCCTGTGAGGTAATCTGAGGTGATGTAGGAGGCCTTTCCTTTGAGGAGTTTTTCCCAGCGTTCGCGGATGGTGAAGATACCTGTGCGGATCTCGGCTACCGGTCGGGTGTAGCTGAGGGGGAGCATTTGTTCCCGGGATTCATCATCAAAGAGGATAATATTGCGCATGGTGTCTATGGGGCATAAAAAAGCCCCGAGGGTACCGGGGCTTTTGAATTTTATTTGCTTTCAGTTTTGGCAAATTTTGAATTTGCGAACTTCTTGTTGAATTTGTCGATTCGCCCGGCGGTGTCGATAAACTTCATTTTTCCGGTAAAGAAGGGGTGGGACTGGCTGGAGATTTCCAGTTTGACCAGGGGATATTCCTTGCCGTCTTCCCAAACGATGGTGTCTTTGGTGAGCACGCATGACTTGGTCATAAAGGCGAAATCACAGGAGAAATCCTTGAAAACTACCTGGCGATAATTGGACGGATGAATATCTTTTTTCATGACGTTTTTTGATAATGGACGGCAAAGGTAAGGTTTCTGCGGAAATGGGGCAATAGGTTGAGGGAAAATAATTTAGGGGTATGGGGTCCGTGTAGGGGCGTTGCATGCAACGCCCAAGGGTCCGTATGGACATGTAGGGGCGTTGCACGCAACGCCCATTGGAATGTTTGGGCATTAATCAACGAAAACGGCGGTTAATCCGACAAGACAATTCGTATTTCGTCGAAATATATTTCGTAGAAATACGATTTAATATTATTGATTATCAGGCATTTAAATACCAAATCCCCCGAGTCCCGGAAAAAACGCATCCCGAAACAACTCCACCGACTTAACCTCCCCGGGCCGTCCATGGATCGCCACAATATCAAACCTGATTTCCCATTCGTACCCGATTTTCCTCATATAAGCCATGGCTGCCTCTACAAGCAATCCTCTTTTCTTACCACCCACCTTCTCCTCCGGCCGGCCAAAACCCAAATCACTGCGCACCTTAACCTCGGTAAATACCAGCACCCCGTTTTCCTGTGAAATAATATCCACCTCCGCCCTCTTATATCGCCAGTTACGCTCCAAAATCTCAAAACCCTGCTCCCGCAAGTATGTACAGGCAAGATCCTCCCCCCATTGTCCGTGTTCCTGCTGAATCGCCATTGAAATCAAAATAACGGTCGTTGGAGATGCCAATCAAGGATTTTTTAGTGGAAGGCAACAAGGAAATACAGATTGAGGCATCTTTGCAAGTAGGAAAAACTTCATATTTACCTCAATTACACTTATTAAACTTCGATACCTATGATGGATCAATTGATCGCCCGGTTTATGGACCAATTGGAAGAAGGACTCCAGATCGGACGGAATGCTCAAATCAGCCCTGCCGCTAAAAACATCAACCACATTTACGTAGCCGGTCTCGGTGGTTCCGGCATAGGCGCTGATTTCGTTTCTTCTTTTATTCAGGATGAATGCAAACTCCCGTTCCTGGTGCGCAAAGGTTATCATGTGCCCGCATTCGTAGGACCTGATACGCTCGCCATCGCCAGTTCCTATAGCGGTAATACAGAAGAAACGTTGATCTCTTATGATCAGATTAAACAAAAAGGTGCCCGTCTCATCTGCGTGGCTTCCGGCGGCAAAGTCATCGAGAAAGCTAAAAATGATGGGTATGACTATATCCAGGTGCCATCCAACTGGCCCTCCCCTCGCGCATGCCTTGGGTATTCTGTGACGGCTCAACTCTGGACCCTCCACCACCTCGGATACATTTCAGATCGGGCTATCCGCCAGATAGAAGCTTCCGTTCCTTTCTTAAGGAATGAATCAGAAGCGATCAAGTCCTATGCGGAAGAGATCGCCAGCAAGTTATTCAGGAAAATCCCCATCATCTATATCGAGGATCGTATGGAACCCGTGGCCGTGCGTCTCAGACAACAAATCAATGAAAACAGCAAAGCACTTTGCTGGCACCACGTAGTTCCCGAAATGAATCATAATGAACTCGTGGGCTGGCGTGAGAAAAATGACGACCTGACCGTATTATACCTCCGCAATGACGATGACTATGATCGCAATGCAGTGCGCATGGACATCAACAAAAAAGTCATCAGTCAATACGCCGGTGAGATTGTGGAAGTGTATTCCAAAGGATCGAATATGATTGAAAAATCATTGTATCTCGTTCACCTCGGAGACTGGATATCCTGGTACCTGGCGCAACTGCGGGGCGTAGATGCGCTCGAGGTGAAGGTGATTGATTTTTTGAAAGGGGAGTTAGCAAAGGTCTGATGGAGAGGCCATAGAGCATAGAGCGGGGAGCAAAGAGCAAGGAGCAATTGGCAATTCACAATGGAAGGGTGCTTCTCAATGAAGTCCCCT